>JAIORJ010000180.1 GCA_021108185.1 Methanococcoides sp.
TAACCCGTTTTGATTTCCTTATGCTTAAATGGTTCTGTTGAAGCGTTTCTAAGAATAGTCTGTCGTGGCCAAAGAACAGCTCCCTTTTCCTCAATCACTTTTTTATATTCATCGATATTATCAAATGCTTCTTCTCCTTCAGAATTCCACCTTCTAAGCGAAAAAAGAATTGCTTTAATCAAAATATCACTCCCCTTATTTGCTAATATATTACTAACTCGTTGCTACATATAATATGAATTCGATTTGTAACAGAATTTACTTCCATTAATAAGTGATATGCATAACCTAAGGTACTGTTAATATGTGCGATTGTCTTTTTTAAGTTTAAGCAAAATAGTAATTCAACGATACTGTCTTTTCTGAGCCTCTATTATATCCTTTTTAACATCATCAGAGACATCCAGAACCATTACTTCTATGTTATATCTTCTCAAACATTCTCCATGCCACCCATCGTCAACAAATTTGCTTGCAGCTTCTTCATCGATGAAGACAAGAATCTTCCGGAATGTTTGTCCTAAATAATTTTCCACGAATAGCATTTTCAAGGCATTATTCATGATTTTAGGAATCTGAGCTGACTCCATCTTTCCAATCCTTGCCGATGCTTCAAATACGATATTCGGGTTTCGTGATAATCCGGTAACAACCAAATAGGAACCACTTACTGTGATTCTTTTTTCGTTGAACTTTTCCTCTTCAAATCCTAATCTTTGATACTGCTGATATCTTATCATCATCTTCCGGTGAAAGTATCATTCGGAACGATTCTGTACCTGCTTTCATTTGAATATATCCAGCTCGTATCATCTGATAAATAGCGAAGTCTTCAGCTTTCATATTGTGCTGTTGTGCCACTTTATCGACATCGAGCCTATCCTTTACGTCATTGAGGTCATCAAGCAGTGTTGTAGAAACTTCCATCTCATCTTCATGGGCTTTGATTACCTTATCCAACCGTTCTCTCAAGGATGTGTAATAAATTGGATTTGTAGGGAGCAAATTATTGATGGTGGTTCGGATTTTATGCTCGATAAGGCTTGCCTTAGCTCTATCAGAGGTCTTCTGGTTCACCATGTCATAAAATTCAGTTGAATAGATTGAAATTGGGTCATGCATTACCTTAATGCCATTACTCACAAGGTAGTCATGGATGAGTTGCTTGGCTTTGGGAGCTGCATCAAGGATACTTACCCTTTCACTATCATAATTGGTTCTCATGGCATTGTATATCTTGCCATAGAAGTAAAGGTCACGTTTGAATTGGTTAGCTTCAGGATTTGGAATAATGTTATTGACATATACCGAAAATTCCTTAAATGCCTTCTCGAACCCTATCCTTGTATCAAGAGCACTGAGAACGCCCAATACACAATTATCAACATATTCATCAGATTCATAATCTGTTGACATGTCTTTGAAGAACCTCTTTACCTTGTTCAATGACTGTTCAGCCCTTGCCACATCATCAAGTAGGGCTTCCATATAGCCTGCAACATCACCATCGTTGAATATCTCAAGTGCCTCTCTTAATTTTTTGGATATTCCACAGTAATCAATGATAAGACCATGATTCTTGTTCTCTGTGAATGGTCGGTTGACCCTTGCAACTGCCTGCATGAGATTGTGTTCTCTCAACGGCTTATCAAGATACATGACCTGTTCAATTGGAGCATCAAATCCGGTCAGAAGCATATCACAGACAATGAGAAATGCAAGATTGTTGTCATCATCAAAGGGCTTCCTGAACTTCTTGATAATATTACGTTGTTCAGCTTTGGATTTGTAGTATTTTCGAAGTTCACTTTTCGGGTCATCTTTGGTTGTATTACTGGAAATTATAACCTCGGATTCAGGTGCCCCCATTTCATCCAGTGTTTGTTTGTAAATAGCAGCAGCATCCCTTGAATATGTGACAATCTGTGCCTTGAACCCTTCAGGTCTGATAGCCGTATTATAGTGTTCTAGCAGGTCTGCACAAATATCATGGATGCGGTCTTTATCTTCGGATATGGTCTTGAAAATTCAACTTCCCTTCTTTTGCTTTTTTTCTTCAAATAAGCCAAGCAAATTATTTATTTGTACAAAACATCTAAGAAAAAGATTGTAAATGAACAAAGGAATACTTTTTGGTATTGGCGCTATATTATTAGCACTTGTTATATTCGGAACCCCAGATACTCTCGATTTGGGGTTTTTTACATGGGATTTAAACCAAGATGAAAAAAATGAAGAGCTATACAATACAAATGAAACATCTGAGATTTTAGTATCAGATTTATTTTATATCAATAATTTGGAATCCCGTCAGGACATATATAAAATAAATGAGCAAGCAACTATCGATTTTGATGTTCAAAACAAACTAAATAAACCTCATCCGTATACTATAACAGTAAATTGGATTCACAATAATAAAGAATATTATGGATGGATGAATGAATCTAATGACTCAAATGATTTTCACTCTTACTACACTGTAACCTCTCAAGGTGTGTGGGAAGCACAAGTTGTCTTAAAGTGGGAATACTTAAATGAAACATACTCAAAGGATGAGATAACATCTTTAAGAGTAATTTAAATAAGGTTGAATTATCTACCTTAACACCTTTCACTAACAAAAACACTCTGTTCCCATCCCATATCATTCAATATATCAGAATTATCTCTTTTCAACATATCCTATTAATTCTACTAATTATACTACCTACACCGGATGAATTGGAAATACAAATACAGTCATCAATATCTTCAAAAAAGGAATAATAAAGGGATTACTCATCTGATCCTGATGGATGAATCCAAAATCTAAAGAGCTCTACTACCTAAACAACAAATATTATATAATTATTAGACCAATTTTACTATATGGGGGAAATTGTAACTAAAGAATTAGCTGAGAGCTTGCATAAGTATAAGGTTATTGACATAAGGCCTATTGATGCTTATAATGGATGGAAGGAAGGTGGAGAGGCAAGAGGTGGGCACATAAAGGGTGCAAAGACACTGCCGTATAAATGGTTACACTATATTGACTGGATAGAGATCGTCAGGAATAAAGGGATCCTGCCGGAAGATGCTCTGGTCATTTATGGGTATGACAGGCAGAGAACGGAAGAGGTGGCAAGGCAATTTGGAAAGGCCGGCTACCCTGACGTGACCGTTTACAACTCTTTTCTTGAATGGGCGGAAAATGATCTACCCATGGAGCATCTTGAAAGATATAGCCAGCTGGTCTCAGCGGATTGGCTTGACCAATTGATCACTACAAATGAAGCACCTGAATATGACAATGATAAGTTCGTGTTATGTCATTCTCACTACAGGAACCCTGCCGATTATGAGAAGGGGCATATCCCGGGAGCGATATCCATTGACACAACCTCTCTTGAATATGAGGATAACTGGAATCGCCGCTCCCCTGAAGAACTAAAGGAGGTCCTGGAAGATGCAGGCATAACACATGATACCACGGTCATTCTCTATGGAAGGTTCTCCTCACCAAGTTATGATGATCCGTTCCCGGGAAGCAGCGCAGGCCATCTGGGTGCAATGAGGTGTGCATTCATCATGCTCTATGCTGGCGTAAAGGATGTTCGCATACTCAATGGTGGCATTCAGTCCTGGCTTGATTCAGGCTATGACATCACAAAGGACCCTGCTGAAAATAATAGGGTCTCCTTTGGGATCGACATTCCTCAAAGACCGGAGATCGTTGTTGATCTTGAAGAAGCAAAAGAGATCCTTTCATCTCCTGACAAGAACCTGGTGTGCATCAGAAGCTGGAGAGAATACATCGGGGAAATAAGTGGTTATCACTATATCGATGAGAAAGGAAGGATACCGGGAGCAGTGTTCGGGGATTGCGGAACAGATGCCTACCACATGGAGAACTACAGGAACCTGGACCACACCATGAGCGAAGCTCAGGAAGTTGCAGAGATCTGGGAGAAGATCGGGATCGTTCCCGAAAAGCGCAACGCGTTCTACTGCGGAACAGGCTGGAGGGGGAGTGAAGCCTTCTTTAACGCCTGGCTCATGGGCTGGGATAACGCAGCAGTCTATGATGGCGGATGGCTTGAATGGAGCAATAACAAGCTTCCTTCTGAAAAGGGTGTGCCTGAACAATGATCATAGAAGATTTCATGCCCGAGATCGGAGAATGTTCTATTCGGGAAGAACTGCTGGCTTGCCTGAGATCCGATCCTAAAACCCTCCCCAGCATGTTCTTCTACGACAGTCATGGCTCAGAATTGTTCGAGGAGATAACCAAGTTAGAAGAATATTATCCTCCAAAGATCGAGATCCCATTGCTCAGGTCAACTGCTCAAAAATTGAAACAGGAGATCCAAGACAATGACCTTGTAGAGCTTGGAAGCGGGGACTGTTCAAAGATCTCAGTATTCCTCGATGAAGTCCCAAAAGAGGTCCGTCAGACAATAGTCTATTATCCGGTTGACGTCTGCAAAGATTCCATAGAGAGATCTGCTTGCAATCTTCAGTATAGATATCCTGAAATGAAGGTCCACGGGATCACTGCTGACTTCCTCGAACATATTGAAATGATCCCGGGAAAAAGAAAAAGGCTCTTCTGTTTCTTCGGAAGCACAATCGGTAATCTCACTGAAGCAAGATCAATGGAATTCATGACAGATCTCGGCAAAGCCATGAACAAGAACGACAGGCTTCTCCTTGGAATGGACATGGTAAAAGATATTGAGATCATTGAAAGAGCCTACAATGACAGCCAGGGGATCACTGCAGAATTCAATAAGAACATATTGAAAGTTGCAAATGATCATCTTGGAACGAATTTCGATCCGGAGGAATTTGAGCACGTTGCATTCTTCAATAGAAAATACTCCCGGATCGAGATGCACCTGAAAGCAAAAAATGATCTGGAAGTGACAAGCCCCATATTAGATGAGAAAATTATCTTCAAAAAAGGCGAGACGATACACACAGAGAACTCCCATAAATATACTGTTGATGGTATCAAAAAAATGGCAGGAGCCGCAGGGCTTTCCGTAGAGAACATCTTTAGCGATGATAAAAAATGGTTCTCCCTTGTTGAGATGGTGAAAAGATGAAAGATTTTGCAAAAGATTTTCCCATACTTGCACAAAAGGTCTACGGGAAAAGATTGGTTTATCTTGATAACGCAGCAACGACCCAAAAACCGGATACTGTGATCGATACTATATCTGATTTCTATAGGTCAGATAACAGTAATATCCACAGGGGTGTGCATTACCTGAGCGAGGTCTCAAGTGAAAGGTATGAGGAAGCACGAAAAAAAGTCAGTGACTTCATAGGTGCCCGTAACTCAAGTGAAGTGACATTCACTTCCGGAACAACCGGTTCCATTAATCAGGTCGCACGCTCGCTCGGACCTTCCTTAAGGGGAAACGAAGTTTTGGTGACCGGTGTGGAACACCACTCAAATATCGTGCCGTGGCAACTTGCAGGAGCAAAAGTAAAGGCAATTCCCATGGATGACGATTGCAACTTGCTGATAGACTCAATGGAGATCACGAATAAAACAAAATTGATAGCTATAGCTCATGCCTCAAATGTTCTTGGTTGTGTAAATGAGATCAAAGAGATAACTAAAATTGCAAAGGATCACGACATCCCGGTCCTGGTGGATGCAGCCCAGTCAATACAGCATTTGCCTCTTGATGTAAAGGACATCGGTTGCGATTTTTTAGCTTTCTCAGGCCATAAGATGTATGCATCAACCGGAGTTGGAGTGCTTTATACAAGCGATCGCTTCAGTGATATCATGCCGGCAATAGGCGGAGGGGGCATGATCGATAGAGTAAGTCTTGATAAAACAACTTATCTGGATCCTCCTTTAAGGTTTGAAGCAGGCACGCCAGACATTGCAGGAGCAATAAGTATCAGTGCAGCTATCGATTACATGCAAAAAATAGGCATGGATAAAATAAAAAACCATGAGCATGACGTATATTCCTACTCGAGGGACAAACTGCTGGAAATGGATAATGTGATGGTTTACGGAAATACTAATGAGATGTGTGGAGCTGTCTCATTTAATCTGGACAAGATCCACCATTATGATACAGGATTGATATTGGACAAGATAGGGGTCGCTGTCAGGACCGGACATCATTGCGCCCAACCATTGATGAGATCACTCGGTATCGAAGGCACAGTGAGAGCAAGTTTTGCATTGTACAATACAAAAGAAGATGTTGACATGCTGGTCGAAGGGATAGAAAAAGTAGAGATGATGTACAAGTGAACGACGTTATTCAGGATGAGATCATAGAAGAGTTTGACGGCCTTGAATGGTTTGACAAATATTCCCTCCTTATCTCTTTCGGCAAAAAGCTCAAACCGATGGATGAGGAGTTTAAGATTGAAGAAAATTCGATCAGCGGATGCCAATCCAAAGTTTGGGTTAGAAGTTACAATAAAGATGGAAAATTGAGCTTTGATCTCGATAGTGATGCCATGATAACTAAGGGGATCATTGCCCTTGTAGCTAAGGTAGTAAACGACCGGTATCCTCAAGAGATCTTAAATGCTGACCTGTATTTTATTGACAAGATTGGATTGAAGTCAAATCTCTCGCCTGCAAGATCAAATGGACTGGAGTCGATCATCAATAGGATAAAAGAGGTGGCTTCAAACGAGGTGAATTTGAACAGTTGAAAAAATTAAGAAGTTTGTCTCATGGACATTGTCCACGACATTCCCCAACATGAAAGGGATCCCTCATCTGATCCCGAAACATTCTTGACTGCAATCATAAAAAAGTTGAAGCTACTGTCTTTAAGTTAAAATGTTTTATAAAAGGAGATATCAATCAATAATATTCAATATTTTCTTGGTCAACTCCGCGCTTTGTTCCGTACATTCTGAAATAGAGTCATCGACACATTCTTTATATGCAAATTCAGAAAGTTCGTAAAGCACTCTGTTCAAATTATTACCTTTACCTGTAAGATGATATTCTATAGACAAAGGTGTCTTGGAAACGATCACTTTTTCTATCAATTCATCCTGTTCTAACTGGCGTAATTTATCGGATAACACCTTACTGCTGAGTTTGGGATTGCTCTTTAAGAACTCATTGAATTGTTTCTTGCCACAGAACATGTCCCTGATAATATTAAGGGTCCACTTTTTGCTTATTATTTTGATCGCTTTGTCTATAGGGCTGCGTTTCAATTCTCCCATGATTTCTCACCTGATTACCAATTGGTTAGGTTAAGTACTTAAATAACTTTTTGTAATTAAGGAGTACAATTATGGCATTGTAGAAAGCCCCCAATATCCGGCTTAAAAACTGAGATATTATGTCGGATCCTGAATTGAAGGATAAAGACTAGGGAATTTCTACAAAGTCTAAATGGAGATATAATCATGGCAAAAATTACAACAAGTCTTATTGGCGAAGCATTGGTAGGAGAAGGAGATGAGATCGCTCACATCGATATTGTGATCGGTACAAAGGGAAGTCCAGTCGAGACCGCATTCATGAACGCACTTTCATCACCAAGCCAGGGACATACCCCATTGCTTGCAGTGCTTGAACCAAATGTAATACCAAAACCTGCAACCCTTTTAGTGAACAAGGTAACTATCAAAAATGCATCCCAGGCTGTCCTTATGTTCGGACCTGCTCAGGCATCCGTTGCAAAAGCTGTAATGGACAGTGTTGCAGAAGGCGTGATCCCAAAGGAAGAAGCAGAGAATTTACTGATAATCGTTTCAGTGTTCATCCAGTGGAATGCACTAGACAAAGAAAAGATCTACGAGTACAACTACGAAGCAACAAAGCTTGCATTAAAGCGTGCTGTCGAAGGAACACCTACCGTAGATGAAGCACTTGCAAAGAAGGACTGTGCAGAACACCCATTCGCTTAAATGAAGACTTCCTGCGAGTAAGATCGCAGGATATCCTTACTTTATTTTAAAAATCATGCATTTAAGACATGATCACTGGCTATCGAGTACACTAAACCTAGCATTCAATGTTTTTATCAAATAGGCAGTAAAATAATTCAACAACCTGCCAGCACACCTCAGATAATTTTATACACTCAGAGGTTCTATCTTTCAACATGCCATATCCAGTTGCGCATGTTATGTTCTTCGTGTTATGCATCTGTGCAATAGCAGTCTATACAACCCTGGTAGCGCTCCTTCGCAGAGATATTTCATCCAAAAATATCATGCAGATCCTGTTGCTACTGATCATAGGAGGATTTTTTGCAGAGTTCCCGGACATACCGGCTGTTTATAATATCCTTGTGAATGGTACCATGGAACACTCCCAGATCGGACCGATACCAACGCATTCGCTGTTTTTCAGTTCTTCTGCGATCCTATTTGGAACAATTATTGGATATATGATATATCGGGAATTTGGCAAGGCTGTATATGTGGGTATTTTTGCCATGTCTGCATCCCTTGCACATCTATTGCTGGATGATCTTTCCAGAGGCTCCATATATTATTTATATCCAATATACAATAGAGCGATCAGTGTGTCCTCGTATATGGATGTAGGAATTGCAAGGGTTAATTTCATTCGTTATCTGCTGGCATCCTATGTATTGGTCTTCTTTCTCTTTGTTGTGATCATGATGGCTTTGTTTGCATTGAATCACCTTGGTTTTCAGTTCAGATATAGGCCAGAAAAGTGATCACATCGTATTTTCAATATCTATTTTTTTAGCTGTATAATACAAAGAAAAATATGGCAAAGGTATTTTATGATTTTTCTGCACAAGCTTTTTAAAAAAAATTTCGTAGGATTCGGGATATGATCCGCAAACGGATGTTTGGGTATAAAGAACATAAGCTTATCAGGACTCTGGCGGATCTGGCAACAACCCAATATTACTTTTAGTAATAAATTGACGACATGGTTATATAGTATTGATTATAACTTATGGTTACAGGTGATAATACAATGAGTCGTTTAATTGGTCTAAATACCCCTTCATTTACGGCTGTCGCAAAAAGGTTTGCAGACAGGGTTTTCAATTCTCTTTTTGTTAGTGGGGAACATTCCATGTCCATGGGCCTCTACAGTTGCCCTGGCGGTTCCTGCAGATCTTCAGTTGCAGAGAACATAGTTGATGGAAATTAAGGGATTTCTTCAATCTCATCAAAAAATAATGTAGTTAAGGGATCACTCGCCTGATCCCGAAACATCTTTTTTAAATGGAACCTTAGGGAACTTGAAACTGCCGCCTTCATTCTCAGGTGAATACTTTATCGCCAGCACACGCACAATACCAAGTACAAGGATGAGTGACGAAAGAGCAAATATAAAATCGGATGTGAACTCTTTGGCATACATTCCCACAGCTATCTCGCGCATGACTATCAGTATGGTAGCATCGGTGACATAGGTCAGTTTGATCCTCTCATGTTCATGGTAATCGACAAAAGTGTTGAACAGGTCGATCAGTATGAAAATAGTGAGAACACTTGAGACCATGTGATTAAAACCAATATCCAGTGAAGTGAAAAGCGTTAACCTCAGATCGAATACGGTTTTAAGCATCCCTACGACCAGGGTCAGCAAAAGTACGTAGAGGAATAACGTTGTGATCGAATCGATTATTTTTCTGAATATTTTATTATTGTCTATCATAGTACTACCCTGAAGAAGGAGAAGGACCTTCTCTGAACCCGATATTCATGTCCAAATAAACAGTGTAGTATATAGGATATATCAGCATAGAATATAGATTAGGCAAGACAGTATATAGAATATATATGAGAGGTTGGGAACTAGCCTTAAAAATAGTCATAAATAATATCGCATATCATTGATAACAAGAAGAAAGGAGGGGAATTCATGACCACTAACACACAATTTACACCGGAACACTATGAGAAGAACATACACCGGACAATACCCCATTATTCCAGCTTCCAAAAGGAGATCATCGACCTCATCAGATCAACAAAACCTGATTGTGAGGTATGGCTTGACACTGGGTGTGGGACAGGGTCTTTAGTTGAGCTCGCAAATGAAACATTTGATGAGTGCAACTTCTACCTGAACGACCCTTCCGAAGAAATGCTGTCATATGCAAGGACCAGACTTGGGAAATATCCTGCTGAAAGGTTCAAATTCACAAATTACACCACCGCAGACCTACCTTTATCCGAAGTTCCAAAATGCGATGTTGTCACAGCGATACAATCCCATCACTACCTGAACAGGGAAGAAAGGGTAAACACCACAGCGAAATGCTACAAAATGCTGAAAAAGGGCGGTATTTTCGTAACTTTCGAGAATACCGCACCGGCAACGGAAAGAGGGATAGAGATCGTCATGGATAGATTGAGAAGATTCCAGCTTGAATGTGGAAAGGACAGTGTTGCTGTGGAGGAGAACCTGAAAAGATACAACACCGCTTATTTTCCCATAACGATATCCGAGCACCTTGAAATGCTAAAAGAGACCGGATTCACTACATGTGAGCTTTTCTGGACATCATACATGCAGGCAGGGTTCTATGCGATCAAATGAGAGAACGCAATACATCAAATATACCCCAGCCTCACAGACAGAGCTCACATTTTCACTATTTTTGCCCTATCCCTGGTCAGATTCGTGAGCTTGTCTGCAAAACCATCTTCCTCACCCTTTCTCACCTTAACGGATAGTTCGACCACATCACTATAATCCTCCCCAGTGACCTGTCCATATTCCTCGGCCAGCCTTTTGACCGACTGCATATCAGAATAATCAAGGCGAACTACCACGTCCACCATCTCATGGACCTCAACGATTCCTGCTTCCTCGATCGCAGCAACTGCTGTTTCCCTGTAAGCCCTTGAAAGACCGCCGAAACCCAGTTTGATACCGCCAAAATAACGGGTTACCACTACCACCGTATTGCTCAGCCCCTTAAGCTCCAGCACCTTGAAAACGGGCTTACCCGAACTTCCGGCAGGTTCTCCGTCATCATCATATTTCGCCACCAGAGCATTGTCATTCTTTATCAGGTAAGCTGAAACATTGTGATTGGCATCACTGTACTGCTCCTTGAGCTGATCGATAAAGGTCCTTGCCTCCGCCTCACTGTCGATGGACCTCACATGACCTATGAAGGTAGAGTTCCGGAACTCTTTTCGGACAACTGCAAAAGAACCTACTGTTTTATACAATTCAACACCATCGCAATTAATGAATAGTAATAACATCAACCATTTAGAAAGACAGGATACATACGGATAGAGAACTATAACCAAGAATTAATTGATTATACATAAAATAGAGGGATTAGATGTTATATCGTAAATTCGGCAATACAGAGGAAAAGGTCTCGATACTTGGATTTGGTTGCATGAGATTTCCCATCATCGATGGAAAAGAAGATCAGATCGATGAGGAAGAAGCGACCAGAATGATCGAATTTGCCATTGAAAAGGGAGTCAATTACTTTGATACCGCTTACCCATATCATGCCGGAATGAGCGAACCTTTTGTTGGAAAGGTACTTGCTAACGGTCTTCGGGACAAGGTGCTCCTTGCCACAAAGCTTCCGTTATGGCTTGTGCAAACAAGGGAGGATATGGACAGATTCCTTGAAGAACAGTTAGAACGCCTTCAGACAGACCATATTGATTATTACCTCATGCATGGATTCACCAGAGGATACTGGAACAAAATGAGAGAGCTTGGCATGTTCGAATTCATTGAAAGCGCCGTTTCCAGTGGAAAGATAAAATATATCGGATTCTCGTTCCACGACGATATCACGGTATTCAAAGATATCATCGATGGCTATGACTGGGATTTCTGCATGATACAGTACAATTTCATGGATGAGGACTACCAGGCGGGAAAGCAGGGACTTCAATATGCCGCACAAAAGGGAATCGATGTAGCCATAATGGAACCCTTACGGGGAGGAAATCTCGTACAGGTGCCTGAAACAGTACAGCGTATCTGGGACAGTGCCAAGATAAAACGCACCCCTGCAAACTGGTGTTTCCAGTATTTGTGGGACCAGCCGGAAATAAGCATAGTTCTTAGCGGAATGAGCACTTTTGAGCAGGTGGAGCAGAATATTGCCTATGCTGAAAAAGGAGAAGCAAATTCGCTTACAGATGATGACAAAGAAGTTCTCCAAAAGGTACGCAAGTTCTACAATGAGAAAATGGAAGTCAATTGTACCAACTGCAAATATTGTATGCCATGCCCAACAGGAGTGAATATCCCAGCCGCATTTACCTATCTTAACAGTGCCTCGATGTATGGCAATGTTGAGAAAGCGAGTTTCCAATATGGTCTGTTCGTACCACCTGAAGAAGTGGCCTCCATGTGTACGGAATGTGGGCTGTGTGAAGAACATTGTCCGCAGCATATTCGGATACGAGAGATGCTGAAAAGGGTTGTGGAAGTTCTGGAGGAAAATGATTGACAGTACACTTCATATATAATTAGAGTGAACTGTATATACACACTTGAAGATTAATATTGTTAACTGAGTAGTTCGCCGAAAGGTAGGCAACATCAATGACAGAAAACGATCGTTTTGTCTCTATTGAAGATCTAGTGAACAAAGGGGAAGAGAAATACAAGTTCCTCATAGAGAATACAAGTGATATCCTCTACATAGTGAATTCAGAAGGAATTGTACTCTATATCAGCCCACAGATGAATCACTATGGGATCGATCCTAAAGATGTACAGAACACTCATTTTGAGGAGCACATATATCCAGGCGATCGTGAAAGGCTCATTGATGATTTCCATAAGACGATGGATGAACGCAGAGGTTTTAATACAACGTTCAGGTTGGTCGATAGCAAAGGAGATCTACATTGGATGGAAAACCTGCCACATTTCCAGAGCAATGAAGATGGCAGCTCAGCAGGTATCATTGGAGTTCTCAGAGATATAACAGAACATAAGCTCACGGAAGAGGATCTGCGGACATATCGCACACATCTTGAAAAGCTTGTTGATGAAAGGACCGCTGAACTGACAAAGGCCAACGAGGACCTCAAAAAGGAAATTGAGGAACGAAAGGAAATTGAAGCTTCCCTGAAAGAAGAGAAGGCCCGTTCAGACAGTATATTGCATGTAGCCCCGATCGGAATTGGAAAAGTAATTGGTCGGAAGATATTGGAAGTGAACGATGAAGTCTGTCGTATGACAGGATACCAACGATCAGAAATGATAGGACAGGATACCCAGAGATTCTACATTTCCACTGAAGATTACAAAAAGGCCGGGAAAGAGATATACACTGATCTAACTGAAAAACGAATAGCTACCGTAGAGTACCCTTTCAAAAGGAAGAACGGACAGATAATAGATATACTGCTTAATTTTGCTCTTGCAGACCCTGAAGATGCTTCAAAAGGGTATATTTTCACAATGCAGGATATCAGTGAGAAAAAGCTTGCTGAAAGAACCATTAGGGAAAAGGAAGCAAAGAACAGAAGCATATTCCTTGCCACACCGATCGGAATTGGTGTTGTCTGGGACAGGGTATTCAAAGATGTGAATCAGGGATTCTGCGATATTGTAGGTTACTCAAGAGAGGAACTCATCGGAAAGAATGTAATGATATGTTACGATTCCGAAGAGGAGTATAATAAAGTTGGTACTGAGCTTATTAAGCTTATAAAAGACAGATCAACGGTAACTGTCGAAACAAAGCTCAGAAAAAAGGCAGGAAAACCCATTGACGTGCTACTAACAGTAGCCCTGGTAGATCCCAACGATCCAGAAGTAGGAATGACTTTCACCGCACAGGACATCACCGAACAGAAAAGGATAGCGCTGGAAAAAGAGAAGAAAGAGCGACATATTCGGAGTATATTCCAGGCAACACCAACAGGAATAGGGATCACATGGGGACGTAACCTCCTCGATTTCAATGACAGGCTGTACAAAATGTTCGGATATACAAAGGATGAACTTATCGGACAGAATACTGAGATGCTCTATCCAAGCCATGAAGAATACGAACGTGTTGGCAAAGAACTGAAGAGAATTATCGATAGTAAGAAACCAGGATTAATAGAATCACAATGGGTTTGCAAAAATGGGGATATCAGAGATATCTATATGACATTTGCACTTATCGATGTTAATGAACCTTCAGCGGGGGTCACCTTTACTGTGCAGGATTTTACAGAGAAAAAACTTGCCGAAGAATATCTTTACAGCCTTAACCAATTCCAGCAGACAATCATTGAAAGTGCAGATGTATGGATAAATGTCCTAAACAAAGATGCAGAGGTAATTGTTTGGAACAATGCTGCAGAGGCCATAAGTGGATATTCCAGAGAAGAAGTACTTGGAACAACAAGAATATGGGATCTCTTATATCCTGATAAAAAATATAGAAATGAGATATTCGCCACAGCTAATGCCATCATAAACGAGAGAAAAAGGGTCTCCGGGTTTGAAACCGTGATCAAACGAAAAGATGGAGAGCAGCGTATAATATCATGGAATTCACAGGACCTTCTTAATGAGAGCGGTCAGACCATTGGCTCAATTGCAATTGGAAATGACATCACGAGGCAAAAATTAGCCGAGAAGATGAAAAAACAACAAGTTCATTTCATGCAGGAACTTATCGATGCCATTCCAGTGCCAATATTCTATAAAGACAGGGAAGGCATCTACCTTGGATGCAACAATACTTTTGCAGAATTTACAGGCATTCCAAAAGAGGATCTGATCGGAAAAGGTGTTTATGACCTGTACGAGAAAGATATCGCAGAGAAGTACAATCAGATGAATAAGGAGCTTATTGAAAAGGGAGGTACTCAGACATACGAGTACTACTTACGATCAGTTTCCGGGGAAAAACGTGCAGTTATTTTTAACAATTCTGTTTTCACAGATATAGATGGTAACGTTGCAGGACAAATCGGTGCAGTATTCGATATAACAGAGCGTAAAGAGGCAGAAGAATCCCAAAGAAAGCACGCCCATTTCATGCAGGAACTCCTTGAAGCGATCCCTGCACCTGTGTACTATAAAGATAAAGATGGGGCCTATCTTGGATGCAACAGGGCCTTTGAGACCTTTTCCGGTTCAAAATGTGAGGATATTGTAGGAAAGGACGCATATGGGATATATGATGATAAGCAGGCCGAAGAATACCACCATATGGACCAGGAACTTGTGAAGAACGGCGGAACACAGATATACGAGTCGGATGTCGTTTACAGAGGAGATAGGACAGAACGTAATGTCCTTTTCAATAAGTCCGTTTTCACTGATATGAATGGAGAAACAGCAGGACTCATAGGAGTTATCCTTGATATCACTCAGCGCGTGAAATCCGAAAACGAACTGAAAAAACAGCTTCATTTCCTTCAGGAACTGATGGATGCTACACCTGCACCGATGTTCTATAAAGACAAAAAAGGACTGTATATCGGATGTAACAAAGCTTTCGAAGGTATGACAGCTCATAAGAAAGATGAGATTATTGGAAAAACTGTATATGAGCTTTGTCAAAATGATCTTGCTCATAAATATCACGAGATGGATATGGACCTCATGGACAGTGGAGGGATCCAGATATATGAAAGTCAGATCGAAAATCCAGTTACAAAGAGCATGCAGGATGTGATATTCCACAAATCTGTTATCACAGATATGAATGGAGAAACAGTAGGACTTATTGGATCCATCCTTGATATTACAGAACGTGTAAAGTCCGAAAAACTGCTTAAGAAATACTCAGAAGAACTTGAGCATTCAAATGAGCTCAAGGATATCTTTACAGACATCATGCGACATGACCTTCTGAACCATGCGACTGTAATAAGTGGATATACCCAAATGATGCTTTCTTCAGAAGATGATGAAACTAAGCTGAAAAGACTGGGCAAGGTCTATCTCAGTACCAAAAACTTTATTGAACTTATTGAAAGTGCAGCAGCTTTTGCCAAACTGGAATCTACCGATGATCTGGAGTTTGAGACCATTGATGTCGGTAACATGATAAATGGCATTATAGCCAACTTTGAGTATCAGGCAGAAGAAAAAGGTGTGGATATCAGGATAATTTCGGAAGGGGCATGCACTGCACTTGCAAATCCAATGATAGAGGAAGTTTTCGTCAATTTAATATCAAATGCATTGAAATACGGATCTGACAAAGGGGACATAGTTATCCATATCGAAGATATGGATGATAACTGCAAGATTGCGGTCACTGATTCAGGTGAAGGTATTTCAGACGAAGACAAGCCATTGGTATTCGAGCGTTTCAAACGTGTGGGAAACAAGAGTATAAAGGGAAGCGGGCTTGGACTTGCCATCGTAAAAAGGATAGTTGACCTGCATAAAGGAAAGGTTGGTGTGGAAGATAATCCGGAAGGACAAGGTAGTGTGTTCTGGGTCACATTGAAGAAAGCATAAATAATTATTAGGACATAGTAAAGATATAGAAAAATGGGAGGAATCAAATGGAAGAATTCACAACAGAGGAACTTGCAAAATACAACGGCAAAGATGGAGAAAAATGCTATTTTGCATATAAGGGGAAGGTCTATGATGTAACCGAGAGCATGTTATGGGAAGGTGGCGACCATCAGGGAATGCATGACGCAGGCATTGACCTTACAGCTGATCAGGAAGATGCACCCCATGACGACGATGTACTGGAAGATTTCACAGTAGTGGGAATTCTAAAGGACTGAAACCTTCTTTTTTCGAGGCTTTGGTACCCTCATTTTATTTTTTCCGGGGTAATAAACTCAAGAGCGGGCAGCATTTTTTTGAACGGTTGTGTCCGATATGTACATTACCGACCATAATAGATTCACAATAAGGCAATTTTTGCCCTTTTAATGAAAAGTTATATAAGCATATTTTCTAACTTGCAACCATGAACAAATATATTGTGAAATGCCCCGGATGCGGAGAAGTTCGTGACCCATACGCATTACACTGCCCTGATGATGATGCATTACCACGTACCGAATACTTCAAAAAGCAGATCGAACCAACCGATATGCCGGGAATATGGAGATATTACGATTGGCTGCCCGTGAACGGCATAATCGAGAAAGGTTCCGGCAGACCCGTGACCTACAAAAGTGAAGGGTTTGCAAAAGAGCTGGGATTGAACGACCTGAACATAACTTTCAATGGATACTGGCCTGAAAAAGAGGGTGCCATAAGAACATGCAGTTTTAAAGACCTTGAATCGTTCCCAACCATACAGCGCCTCATGGAACACAATGAGAAGAGGGTGCTCGTTGTAGCATCCGCCGGCAATACTGCCAGGGCATTTGCTCATGTGGCATCAATAACAGGATATCCGTTATTGCTCGTAGTTCCAAAGAACAGCACACATAGGCTCTGGACAACTGAAGAGGACACATCTTCGGTCTGTACGGTAACAGTAGATGGTGATTACTATCAGGCCATCGCAATGGCAGAAAAGATAGCAGCAAGGGATGGTTTTGTCAGTGAAGGCGGAGCACGCAACGTTGCCAGACGCGATGGCATGGGTACCGTGATGCTTGATGCAGTTCTCACGACAAAGAGCCTACCCCAGCATTATTTCCAGGCTGTCGGAAGCGGTACTGGCGGAATATCCGCATGGGAAGCTTCCATGAGGCTAATAGAAGATGGCCGTTTCGGGAATAATATGCCACGCCTTCATCTTGCACAAAACTTGCCATGTGCCCCTCTTTATTCAACCTGGACAGGCGAACAGACCAATGGGAACTGCCCGGAAGAGATGTACGATGATGTGCTGTTCAACAGAAAACCACCATACGGAGCCATCGGTGGAGTGAAGGATGCCCTTGATGACACTAATGGGATCATCTACGGAATAACGAACAAAGAAGCTGACAAGGCAAGAAAGCTCTTTGAAGAGAACGAAGGCATTGACATATTACCTGCTCCTGCAATTGCCTGTGCAGCCATTATGAAAGCTCTGGAAAAAGGCGAGATAAAGGCTGATGAAAGTATTGTTCTGAACATTACCGGAGGAGGTCAGAAACGCCTGGAAGAGGAATTACCGACCCGTCAGTTGGGTGTTGATCTTGCAGTATCCTCTGATGATATGGATGCAGAGAACAAGATATTGGAAAAGGTCGCTGAACTTTTAAAGAACAGAGGTTATTGAATGAACGGTGCCATCGATCTTAAAGTGTGGTGATACAAATGGATGCCAGTGTAGCAGTATTTAACGGTATAAAGATGACAGGCGTGGACTTTGTAGTGAGTGTACCCTGCATCAACCTGAAAGAAATATTCCCCATGATCGATGATGATCCTACGATGATACATATTCCGGTCACGCGTGAAGAGGAAGGTGTGGGCATCTGTGCCGGAGCTTACATGGGAGGAAGGATCCCCGCAATGCTAATGCAAAATTCGGGACTAGGGAACTCGATCAATGCTTTGGCATCATTGAACACCCTTTTTCATATCCCGCTACTCCTTATAATGAGCCACCGTGGTTGTGAAGGGGAGACGATCTGTGCACAGTACCCAATGGGACAAATGACACCTTCGTTACTTGATACCCTTGACATACCATATGTCATTCCCACCATCGATACTGTGGAAGACGCAATACACTATGCGTGGAGAATAGCCATTGAAAAAAAGAGACCTGTAGCAGTTCTTCTTGAGATTGGGTTCTGGGAGGCAGAATGAAACGTTTCGATGCCATTAAAGCGATAGTTCAAAAGGCAGAAGATAAGGATTCACTCCTCATCTGCAATATTGGATACCCTTCCCGCGAACTACATGATCTGAAAGACAGGAGTGCGAATTTCTACATGCTGGGTTCAATGGGACTATCATCATCCATCGGTCTTGGAGTTGCCCTTTCAGTTCCCGAGAGGCATGTCATAGCAATAGACGGGGACGGTTCGGTCCTGATGAACATGGGAAGTCTTGCCACCATTGCACACCAACATCCTAAAAATTACCTTTTGGTAGTGATAGATAATGGAGCCTACGGTTCTACCGGAGACCAGCTCACAGCTACAGCTCTTGGTACCGATCTCGCAATCGTTGCAAAAGGAGCTGGTATCGATGAAGTTCATAATACTTTCAGCGAAGAGGAATTCAGGGAGAAACTAAAAAATGTTGACAGGGGAGTAATTGTGGTGCACGTTGATGCAGGAAATTCAAAAGTTCCTGTGATACACCTGACCCCTGAAAAGATAATAGAAAGGTTCATGTCCGAATGCGCTCGACCATCGATGTCATCCTGAAAGAACCATCAAGTATCTGTTCTTTTAACTTTTCGGATAATTCCAGAGCCCTTTTCTTATCAGACTGACGCAGGACGATAGGAACATTTGTGGACTCCCCTCCAAGCTCAAAATTGATGGAACCAAGATTGGCAGTGTAAACATCGGTCACACACAGAGTGGAACAAAGACCGCAATTGAAACATGTGTACCGGTCAAGTTTTACCTCACCATCCTCAAAGCTGATAGAAGCCATGGGACACATCTCCGCAGGTTCACACAAAGTACAGCCAATGCATTCATTCGGGCTGAAATCTATCATAAGGTCCGTACCTTCCCATACATCGCCATAGTCGGAATAACCAACACATGCCCTTTTATCAACGGCCATTACCGGCATCTTAAGCTGCCTGTCACGTTCCTGTATCGATTCGAGCACTGAATCACTTGTCACAGGAACAGGAACAGCCCAGGAAACAATACATTCCGGACCCGCTGACGTGAAAAAGCCACCCATGTATTCAGGAATCATCCCATGCATATCCGCAAAGGCCGTAAGGTTAGGTTTTTCCGCACTACTGCGGGTCCCGGACCCCATTATGAAACCTTCGGAGCCGTTCATGAGCATCCGCGTTCCAATCCCAATGGATTCCAGGAGAGGATCGTTCTTCACAGGATTTATCTGACCGCAACCGGAAATTGTAGCCTCTGTAAGCCTTGGCCCAAACTCCATGGCATGGAATATGCTGGCTGCCGGCTCATCCGAAGTGTTCACAAATGCGGAATAGTTCTTGAAAGCATGCCTTGTACCGTAGAGCATAGCATACGGCATATCATCAAGTGTTACCTTTGTCTTGAACGAATCGCCTTTATCAGTAACTACCTTGACCTCCACAGACATTCCCTCTGCAAGGTCACGGAAAAGATGACCTGCACCATAACGGGAATCATCCACACTATGATCTGTACCGAAAAGCATCAGGTCAAGAATACCAAGCCTTTCGTTGGGACAGGGACCAACGTGTGCAGGCACACCATTCATATAGACTTCTTTTGCACGTAAGAAACTGTGTGAAGACTCCACAGGAAATGACAGGATCGCGTATGTACCACTCATTATGGCACGCGTAGCTGCTGTCACGACATCCACATCTTCAGCCCTTATATCTTCCCCACTATCCACAAGATCACAGACCTGTTGAGCAGTAAGCACAACTGCATCTCCTTTTTCGATCTTGCGATTTATCTGTTCAATGCTTTGTTCCATGAGATCACCTAGTTATTCTGTTAAATATCCCCACCTACAAAGAGAGGTGTTACCTTTGATATCATTTCTGGTGAGCCCATGAGTACAAGCACATCGCCTGATTTCAGAACGAGATCCGCATCAGGATTCGCGATGATATCCGAACTTCTCCTGATAGCAAGCAATGTGACACTGTACTTTTTCCTGAGATCAAGCTGTAATAGGTTCTTGCCAACTGCAAAAGAGGATGCTCGCACTCTCAGATTGGTAATATCTATTTCCGGCAGATCGATCTCCATGTCATAGATGCTCATGGCACCTGACAGTGTCCTGAACATCTCATATCCATCTGAACGGATCTCCGAGATGAACTTCTCGATCTCGTCCTTGGGAACGAGGTATCGCTTCATCAAACGCACGAATATTTCGATAGAGGTCTCAAATTCTTCAGGTATTACCTCGTTGGCACCCAGCTCATAAAGCGGCTCCATTTCCTGAAGATACTGGGTACGTGCGATGATATGGATATTGGGATTCAGCTTACGTGCCAATGAAATGGCCCTTCTTGTGCCTGCGGGGTCAGAGATACAAACGACCATTACCCTCGCGTCTTTGATATCCGCATGTTCCAGAACACCCTGCTGGGAAGAATCACCATAATAGATGAGCTCGCCTTTTAGCTGCTCCTTCCTGACCGTTTCAGGGTTCGTGTCAAGGACAAGATAGGGAATGCCTGCAACCGTTGCAGCTTTTGCAACTGTCCTACCGTTAAAACCAAATCCTGCAATGATAAGATGGTCTTCCAGATGGCCCTTCTTGTCAAGTACCGGCATCATTTTACGGGAGTGGAAGCCACATTTCATTTTTGAAGGGATGGGAAGGTTCACAACTTTGTCCGCAACTTTCGGGGATATGGACATCACAGATGATGTAACTGCCATGGTAAGAATAGAGACCACCAGGAAAAGCTGATAGACATCATCGGAGAGCAGCCCAAACTCCACACCGAACGTGGAGAGAACGAAGGAGAACTCACCTACTTGTGCAAGACCAAGTCCTGCTATTACCGCCGTATGCAAAGGGAAACCGAGCAAATACGAAGACATTCCTGCAATTACTGATTTGAGCATTAATACACAGACTGCGACAAGTATGAACAGAACAGGATCATTCAAGAAATAACCAAGATCAAGCAGCATCCCTATGGATATGAAAAAGAAGCTCATGAAAATATCACGGAACGGGATGAGGTTACTCAGTGCCTGATGGCTATATTCGGATTCGGAGATTATAAGCCCTGCAAGGAATGCTCCCAGAGCAAGGGACAAGCCCATACTTGATGTTAGCCATGCCACAGAAAGGCAAATGACGATAATACTGAGAAAGAACAATTCGGGATCTCTTGTCTTTGTTATCTGGAAAAGTAATTGTGGAACGATCCATTTTGCACTTGCAAAAACAAGAAGGATCAAGCCAAGCCCTTTTGCGATGATAGGAATAAAAGCAGCATCCGACATGGAGCCAGCACCTGCAAGGAATGGAGTGAGAAGTATCATTGGTACGACAATGACATCCTGATACAGTAGAACTGCAAGTGAAAAACGACCGTGAGGTGCCTGAAGCTCCCCACGTTTCTGCAACAGTTTGAGCACGATGGCAGTACTGCTCAGAGAGAAAAGGAAGCCAATGAAGATCGATTCGCCTATTCCGTACCCAAGGTAGTTGGCAATGAAAAAGACAGCAATAACTGTTAGAAGGACCTGAATAGAACCTCCGAATACAACCGCTCTTTTGATCTTCCAGAGATCTTTAATGGATAGCTCTACACCAATAGTGAACAAAAGAAGGACGATGCCTATCTCCGCAAGTACCTCCACCTCTTCGACGGCATCTATAAAACCATAGCCATGGGGACCTACGAGTATCCCGGTCACAAGAAAACCGACAATCATGGGAATGTGAAGGCGATGACATAAGTAAAGGATTATTATGGATAGACCGAAGATTATGGTAAGATCGTTTATTATCAAAGATACCAACCCGTATTTTCCCTTTGCTTTATATTATATAAACTAATAAGAATTATCTAGAGCAAAACTATAAAGAGACAACAAAGGAAATGAAATGAAAGATCGTACCGGTACAAAAGTACCCGGTGTTCAGATCAAATGTTATCCACACCTAGAAGGCTTGCAAGTTCCAGACCTTCACTACCAAGCTCCGAAAGCTGGTCGAACAGATCGGTCTTGCTCACATATTTTTCAGTGCGAGTACCATCGTTCTCCTCGATCTTTATAGTGATCTCATCCTTAGCATAACCCCTTTCAAGACACTCGTCGATAAGTTCTGTAAACTGCTCGGCAATAAGTTTCAAGCAATCGAATATCTGATTGTTCATGATAGCATCATCGCCATCAAGCACTAATTTGACAAGAGTGTGTTTTTGGATGCTGGAAATAATGTGTTCTTTAACTGCATCAAGCAAAGCTATCACATGTTCCGATTTCAGGGACTGCATCAAAGCAGGGTCTGCAGTCACCTCGTTCCCATGGTAATGCAATACAAAGGAGTTGCCGTCCATTTCAACCTTGAAACGTTTGGTGGATTTCTTGTTCTCGAAACTGGCCATAAACCGAACATCATCAAACTCCAGGGACGTTAACATGAAATCGGATACTTCTTCCAATTTGACCTTTTCTTCTTTGTAAAATATGCCAGACTTTATCCATGTAGGCAGGAAAAGAGTGCCGTATACACCCCTTATCGTTAGCAGGTCATCTTTGAAAATGAGTTCAGACTCGTATTCCATTCCAGCGACAGTTGATGAAAGTTTTCCACTAAGAACACCCTTGTTCATTGAAGCGAAGAACCTGTCTGTCGTCCCATAGATGCCACCTTCAAAAAGAGAATTGAGAATCGACAATATCTGTCTGCTTGCACCCAAATTACCATCTTCGATGCTATTATTGATGCTCTCGATCTCAAATTGCATTGTCTTTGTGCTTTTATTGAAAGAAGCATCACACTGATCAAAAACAGAATTTCTGTAATCAAGGATCTCTTTCATATCAGAATCTTCTGTCAGACCGTTTATGAATTCAAGAACCTTACTATTAATAGACTCGAGCTCATCGACCCCTTTTTCCAGAGAGATACGCCTTCTGTAGAGATCGTCGTTCTTTTCAATGGAAGCGTTCTCTATCGGAAGGACCTTTCTTGATGTATCAACGAAATTCTGAACATCCTTGATAATATCTCTTTGAAGAGGGAGGTCGGTAGAGTCCTGAAACGTGTATTTCATATTACTCCCCATCTTAACATATATTCATTAAATTAATTGTTAGAGTGCAAGCATTAAATAGGTTGTGTAGGCAGAAACGAATTTCTGCCAAAATATCATTATCCAAGAACTGCACGTACCGGTTCGAGTATCTCATTAAGGTATTTAGCCGCACCGTTCTTCAGGTCCATTGGATGAAGACTGCCGTCTGCAAACACTTTTTCAAGCTCAGCATAACTCTTGCAGACAAGGTCACCGCCGAACTTTTCCGGTCTTTCGAAAACCATCTCATTATAACGTGGGGTTATGTGGTACTTGAACAGCTCAAGGACCGGATTGTTCTCAATATCTTCTGCCGGACAGAATGCTTTCTTGAACTTCTTTTTGAGAGCTGCTTCATCATCGTCAACGGAGATGTAGTTCTCATTTGAAGAGGACATCTTCGTGCCGTCCAGTCCGAGGAGGATAGGTGTGTGGATACAAAGAGGTGCCTTAAAACCAAGCCCTGGAAGACCTTCCCTTGCAAGCATGTGTATCTTCCTCTGGTCAATGCCACCAACTGCAACATCGACACCAAGAAGAGCAATATCCACTGCCTGCATGATCGGGTAGACCATCTGGGATACCTTTGGGTCTTCCATCTTTCTACCGACCTCATCCATACTTCTCTTTGCCCTGTTGAGTGAAGTGGCCTGAGTAAGTTTGAGAACATTAAGCATGTATTCAGGAGATAACTGGAAGTCAGAGCCATAAACGAAATTCGTCTTCTCCGGGTCAAGACCAAGTGCAAGGAAACATTCCTTGTTGTAATCAGCGGTCTTGCGCACTTCTTCCATTGTTCCCTTCTGATTGAGGTAAGCATGAACGTCCGCAAGAAGGACCGTTATCTCAAATCCGGCTTTCTGGAGGTCAAGTAATTTGTTAACAGTAAGAACGTGACCCATGTGGATCTTTCCGCTTGGTTCGTAGCCGGTATATGCTGAAGGATGTTCCTTTGTCTCCAACAATTTTGTAAGTTCCTCTTCCGTAACTATTTCCTGCACGTTCCTTTTTATAAGATCCATCTTTTCCATGAATTCACCGCTCTAAATAATCCATTATATTAGGATTTTTATGAATAATAAAACATTAAAGTTAAGCCATCCCAATATAGGTTACGATACATCAATAACCTATAAGATGTTTTTTCAAAAGATCATTACCTTCTTCAGAAGAGAATTGTGGGACTTCCCAGTCCTGAACCACTTTTTTCCTTGTACTTGATCTTATTTCCTTGCGCACAGGATCAAATCCGGCTACCTCGTAATCGTCCTTATAAACAAGAACCCCTCTGCGTTGCCACATAGGAACCTTATCGAGATTTATGCCTCGCTGGAATAGCAATTCATGTATGTCCTGCGCCTTCTTGCCTTTAATGGCCGCTGCAGCATCCTTTTTGCTCATACCTTCCGAAAGCAATGTGTAATAGCCGTATGAGCTGACACAGTTCCTCCACGCCTCACTCTGTCTCCAGATAAGATATTCAGCAACATTCTCCTTGTTTACCGGAACGATCCTCGAATCGAAGGATACAGGTTCATCAAGACCCATCCTGATGGTAAAAGCACTGCTAAGATAACTGGATATGACAGAGTCCAATTTCTCGACCCGCCCTTCAAAAGGCAGGTCAAAGAAGAGGATACTTGCCTCATCAGAAAATGTGTACGCCAACGCTGCATTAATTCCACTTTTTTTGAAAAAAAGCTCAAGTGAATCTGCCATTGCAGATGCGAACTTTTCATCATACGGCTTTTCACATCCAAGCCGGGAAAGTGTATTTTTAAATGTCCTGCCATCTACACGTACGATCACAGGCGGTATGCAGCGAAGATCGGAATAGATCTCCCGTTTTTTCATAATAACATCAATCGTCTTTTGCTTCCTCTTTTACAGGTTTCTTGAACCTGCTGACGACATCACGAATAATGACGATGTCCCCGGTTGTGACCACCCAGCGGTACGGAAGGATAACGCCTCTTGTCTGGACATCAAAAATATCACGATTGATGTCTGAAAGAGCAATCCCCGAAACAATTCTTTCATCTACATCGAAGACGAGGTCGTTCACTTTACCCACATATGTACCCTGGTTCGTATACACATTTAATCCAAACAGTGAAGTTATATCTGCACGCATGATAGTCCCTGTTGTATTCATAATAATAAATATAAGTTATATGTTGATTCTATATATAAAATGTGTATCCTTAATGTTAAATCCTTCTAAAGAAATGGCAACTCATCATCATTAAATAGAAGTATAGCTGAAAGTCCAGTGGAGCAAACAAAATGCTTACAAGCACTTACACACATATCCCCGGAATTGGAAAAACGATTGAAAAACGAATATGGGAGAGTGGATATTGCACATGGGACGAGTACCTTGAGCATCAGGATGAAATATCCATCCCAGCAACCCGAAAAGAAAAGATAGCAAATGGCATAGCCGAATCTAAAAAACACCTGGAACAAAAGGATTTCGAATATTTCGCCAACTGCCTCCCAAGTGCGGAACAATGGAGGGCATTTGAACACTTCTCGGATTCAGTGGCCTATGTGGATATAGAGACAACCGGACTTTCACCTTCAAGTTCCTACATCACAGTGATAGGAATATACGATGGGGAAGATGCAAAAACGTACGTCAAAGGCATAGACCTTGAAGACGTTGTGGAAGAGTTACAGAAATATGAACTCCTCGTATCGTTCAACGGTGCCCGTTTTGACCTGCCTTTTATACAAAAGGAATTCCCACAGATAGAGTTCAACCAGCTTCACATCGACCTGATGTATCCTCTAAGGCGCATAGGCCTTTCCGGCGGCCTCAAAGCAATTGAGAAGAAACTGGAAATAACCCGAACCGAAGAGACCGTGGGGATCACCGGATTCGATGCTGTGAGGCTCTGGCACGAATATGAACGCGGTAATGAAGGCTCCCTTGAACTGTTGCTGGAATATAACAGGGAAGATATCGTCAACCTTAAGGCAATAATTGAAAAAACGTACCCCCAGTTCATCGAGAAAACATTCCAGAAGACCCTCGGGAAATGACAGGAAGGGAGCAGCACATTCTGCTGTGACCGGAGGGAACAGCAAAAATGAGACCGGACATATCCAACATCCCTGACCTGCCGGGCGTCTATCTTATGAAGGACGTATCCGACAACATCATCTACATCGGAAAGGCGAAGTCCCTTAAAAAAAGGGTCAGCCAGTACTTCCAGTCCAGCAAGAGCCATTCTTCCAAAACAATAGCAATGGTCAGGAAGATAGCGGATATCGACTACATTGTCACGGAATCCGAGGTCGCTGCACTGATACTCGAAGCGAATCTGATAAAGAAGAACAGACCGCACTACAACATCGCCCTGAAGGATGACAAGCGTTATCCTTACGTGAAGGTCACTGTCAATACAAAATTTCCCAAGATATTCATAACTCGCCGCAGGCTTATGGACGGCGCCCTCTATTTTGGCCCTTATACGAATGTGAAACCTGTCAAACAGACCCTTGAGATGATCTCACAGATATTCAGGATTAAAAGATGCAACCGTAGAATAGATGGCAAAGGAAAAAGACCGTGCCTGAACTATCATATCGATCGCTGTTATGCCCCATGCAATGGCTCGATCTCCCCTGAAGAATACCGCAATAATGTGATGGAAGCGGTGAAATTTTTTAAGGGTGAGACATCCGGCATAATAAAGGAGCTTCAGGAAAAGATGAACGCCCACGCACTGGCACAGGAATATGAGAGTGCTGCTGCAATACGTGACCAGATCGATGCTCTGAAAAGCCTTTCCCAGCAGCAGACGGCCACTGCGGGAAATGATGACAGCGACATAATTGCAACTGCCTCTGACGATGAGACCGTTTTCGTACAGATCTTCTACATCAGGGATGGCAACATGGTAGGTAAAGTCGATCTATCCCTTTCGTGGGGAAATACCACCGGCAATATAGCCCGTGTCACAGAGGAATTCATAAAGCAATACTATCAGGATGCCCCTGTACCACCTGAGATACTTGTACAACACCCGATACCCGAAAAGGAACTCGTTATCAAATGGCTTTCTGAAAAAGCCGCGAGAAGTGTACAGATACAGGTACCTCAAAGGGGTAACAAGAAAAGATTGATGGAAATGGCCGAGCAAAATGCCCAAATGACCATGGAGCAATCACACCTTAAGCAAAGTGATAAGGAACAGGCACTGCAAGCACTGTTACAGCTCAGGAATGCCCTTTCATTGTCCACATTGCCTGCACACATCGAAGGTTTTGACATCTCCAACATATCGGGCACTGATGCCGTTGGTTCAATGGTGGTCTTTGAGAACGGCATACCTACAAATAGCAAATACAGGCATTTCAACATAAAGACAGTAAAGGGAATCGACGATTTTGCCATGATGGCAGAGGTAGTAAAACGCAGGTATACGCGGCAGAAAGCCGAGAAGGACAAACTACCAGACCTCATCCTCATAGACGGAGGTCCCGGACAGGTCAGTGCTGCCATGAGCTCTTTAAAGGAACTGCAACTCGACATCCCGCTTGTAGGACTTGCAAAACGATTCGAGCATATCATCGTACCAAAAGATGACACCGATGAGGTTGTAATATTACCCCACACCTCCGAAGCGCTCAAGATGCTCATGCGTGTAAGGGATGAGAGTCACAGGTTCGCCGTATCGTCCCACAGAAGAAGGCGCACTGCGAGGCTCTCACACTCTGAACTGGACACTATCCCAGGGATAGGAGCCTCAAGAAAGAAAGCATTGTTGAACCATTTTAGTTCTATTGAGCAGATACGTCATGCATCCGTCGAGGAACTTACTGCAGTAGAGGGTATCAGTAAAGGACTTGCTGAGAAGATCGCTGCTCATTTTAATAAAGAGAGAGTTGCAAACCAGTAAATTTGATCATTTATTACTGCAATATGCGACATTGTATCGCAAACAATTGCCTGCTTTTATTAGAGATATTGATGCAACAATGTACAGACATTCATTTGCTCCACAATTTGAATATGATGTAGAAAATGGCATCCGTTTGCAACAAAAAAAATGAGAGAACGATATTATGATATGAAACTTTGATAAAGGAAAATACCATAATTAAGATTAAGGAACACAGCGTTCAAAGAACAAACTCATGGTAAAAAGCAGGTGATGACCTTTAAAATGATAGACGAAATGATAAGGGAAACGGAAAAAGAGCTCAAGGCATTGAAAAAATATCCCGATGACAAGCTTATTGAGATAATTAAGGAGGTCGGCTTCGAGTGCGATCTGTGTGGGATGTGCTGCACCAGACAGTTCAACGACCATGTGTTCCTGCTGGAAAAAGATGTGGAAGCAATGAAACAGATAGATGCATCCCTTATCACCCCTGCACCATACTATGAGTTCTGTGACCAGAAGGGTAATTTTTATGTTTCCGGATACTCACTGAGAACAAAAGAGGATGGAAGTTGCGTCCTTCTAGAGAACAATAGGTGTACCATCTATGACAAGAGGCCTACCATATGCAGCCTTTACCCATACATGCTCCACCGGGAGACAGATGAAGAAGGCAACCTTGACTGGCGGCAGATATCCGGTCTGGACCAGCATGGATGTTACCATAGTGAGATCACGGATGAAGATGTGAAAGTGATAGCATCTGATATTAAAGAATATGAAGAAGCATACCTTGAGCAGCAGATAGCTTTCTTTAAAAAAGTAAAGGAACATTTCAAAGAGAATGGATCAAGGCATGTCAAATCTGTCTATGACCGCCAGATGCGAGCCTTTGAAAAAGGAAAAGAGATAGGTGTTTACGTTTTCCACAACAACGGATTGGAGCTTTGCCATATCTCCAAACAGGAATGAGATCACTCATTCCAGCTACCACTGAGCTCACCGTCCCTTGCCATTTTACCCAGCACCCGATTAACAGGATCACTGATAGGTGAGGGAACGATGTTCTCGTAGGGTGTTGAAGGTAAAGGAGAAAGGTAATGGGCTCTCACTTTTCCACCCTTTTTGCTTATCCATTTTATCTGTTCAAGTGTGCTTTGCTGGTCTTCTTCGGTCTCATTGGGAAAACCGAAGATGAAGTCCACTACCGGAACGATGTCATGCTCAAAACAACGTTCAACAGCGATATTGACATCTTCGGACGTGTGTCCCCTTAACATCTCTTTCAACATACTGTCACTTCCGGATTGAGCACCCAGACTTATCGTTCTGTTACTGCAGTACTTATCGATGAGGTCCAGCCCTTCGTGTGTAACAAATTCAGGACGTATCTCGGAAGGAAAAGTGCCAAAAAAGATATTCTTGCCTTCAATAGAACTCAACTTTGAAAGCAGAGCTTCTACCTTGTCGAACCTTGGCTGAATACCATTGCCGCCATAAGCAAATGCGTTTGAGGAAGTAAAGCGCAGGTCGTTGTAATATTTAGCGAAAATGACAATGGAATCGATGCTTCGATGTCGCATCTCATGTCCGAATATGCGGGGCGTCTGACAGTATTTGCAATTCCACGGACATCCCCGGCTTATCTCTATGGGTGAGCGAAGAGCTTTCGAATCGAAACAAGGATAATTGTCAAGGTCCACATTGTCACGCTTTCCAGTAAGCACGACCTTCCCATTGCATTTGTATCCGATCCCCTTGACCTTTGAGACATCCCCGCCTTCAAGAAGCGTATTTACAAGATGCGGAAGGGTCTCTTCACCTTCTCCTATAACGACAAGATCGAAGTGCTCAAGAGTATCCTTAACAGAACCTGAAGGATGCGGACCACCTGCTATACAGATAGTATCGGATGTGCGGGAATCGACCTCTGCAAACACATTTTCTTTTTGTTTGGTGGCAAAGCTATAGATCATGATGCCCTCATGGATCTCTTTTACAAGCTTGCTTTCGGGAAGAAGGGGGAGAAGGGCTGCAAGGCTGTAAGTGTTCTTCTGCATCAACCTGAAACATACATCCATTTTTTCAACCTCAAGTAATTACCAGTGTGAAAGGCACCAGAGTAAAACATAGCAGACCAAGTATGAAAGTCCCGATCCCCAATGCAATTCTCCTGTTGTCAAGCTTAATATCATCATTCAAGGTCCTTGGATGACCTGCCAGTGCAAAGAGCAGAAGGAAGATGGACCAGAACATCCATATACCGCCATTTTGCTGAAGCACGAAGATGACATAAAGACCGAGGCATCCCAAAATGAAGGGCATTGCCATAGAAACATGCTTTGCACGTTCCCCGAGCATTGCACGAACGATATGACCGCCATCGAGCTGGCCCGAGGGTAGCAGGTTCAACACGGTCACCAACATACCCACCCAGCCTGCAAAGGCCACAGGATGCATGGTCTCGACAGTATTGCCGGATATCGTATTAATAGCCTGGAACAGAAGGGGGACCTGTATATCGAGCACCATATTACCGGGTGTGATTATGTATTCCACAGGCGGTAATGAAAGACCGATGAAAGTCACGATGACAGATGCCACAATACCCACAAGTGGACCTGCAACTGCCACATCGAACAATGCTTTCCTGTCAGGTATGATACCCCTGTGTTTAATAACAGCACCCATTGTGCCAATGATCGTGGGGAAAGGAATGAAATATGGCAATGATGTTCGCATGCCGTGCATCTTCGCAGCCATGTAGTGACCCATTTCATGAGAGCCGAGAACAAACATTATCGCAAGTGTAAAGGGAAGCCCTTTGGTGAACTGAGAAGGTTCGCTGAAAATATCCACCCCGAACATCGTAGCGCCTGCGAACATAGTGGTAAATACCGTTGCTACAGCGAGCAGGACATTTATCCATATACGTTCAGGGACCTCTTGTATCAGAGAAACGACCAATACATCTTCCCCGAGTTCCTTGGTAAAGGAGAGTTGATAGCCCTTGGCTGTTAACTTTGGCCAGAGATATTGATGTACCATCTGGGGGTCGATTTGGGGAACTCCATAAAAATGAATTTCACTGTCAGCATAGTTCACTTCATAGGCTTTGAAAAAGGGATGAATGTCATCATAGAGGTCCATGACCATGGCCTCTACTTCTACATCCTCTGGAGCTTTATTTCTTGAAGACATTAACTTTATTGTTTCCCACGTCTGAATTTACCTGTCCATCAATTCAACGAAACCGCCGGTACTATCGACCTTCACACGATCCCCGTCCTTAAAGATAGTGAAAGGGTCCTTGTCAAGCCTGTCCACGAGAGGGATATCAGAGATGATAGCTCCCACTGCCACTATTGGTTCAGAATCGATGTTTATCATTGCAGCAGGAGATACGTTGTTCTTTTTCAACTGGTATATCACGTAAGAACCCACGGTAGAACCTTTCCCATGCGGGAAAACAAGTATTTTGTCCTTGATACATTCTCCGTAAATAGCATGACCGGGGTCAACAACTACTCCTGTTTTCGGGTCAACGTTGCCTAAGAACGAGAGAGCATCCTCTGATAGGAGCACCTCACCTTCCGCAACTCCCCTTGCAATAGTCCTGCATTCGATCTTAATTGTCACCACCTGCCCTTTTGATACATCGCAGGGACCTTGCACATTCCCGGAACGTAAGCCAGTGCTTTGCCTGAATTAACCATCATGCAATTGTGGCCTTCCGTTGCAGGGGAGACGACCATACAGGTATCACATAACACCTTTGAGCCGCTCTCTTCTATCCTTTTCACAACATCAGGATATCTTTGGGCAACTTCTCTCGAAGTGCATACCCAGAGTTCCTTTTCTATCTTTTTGCCTTCCAGCAGATCGGCGATATTGTTCAATTCCTCAGGAGAACAGTGCGGACAACCGACCGCTACGATGTCGCATTCCAGGTCATCCTCATTGCCAATGATGGTCTCATAGACATCATCAAGCTGACTTCTCTGGATAGTGATGGTCTCATCGGGCTTATCAAAACTGACCTGCTTCGCCTCAGGCGTGACACCCTCTACGTGATACAATGCAACTGCACCGGATGCCGCCATTGCAGCACCCAATCCTTTCAGTTCATCTGAGGTAGGTGTGGAGGCCAGATGGAACATCGGTACGCGATTACCAATTTCCTTACCTGCGATATAACCAAGGGCACCATAATCAGAGCCAGAGAGCTCATGGTCCACGACCACGGAGACCGTAGGAACACGGTTCTCATCAAGATGGTAACCATAGTTCGCTGTTTTCCCGACCAGTGCAGCAGATAATGCGGACGGACCGCCTTCACGATTGGTGCGTGCACCTATCACCGAATTCGCATAAGAGACAGCTGAAGACTCGCTCCATGCAAGATGGTCGCCACAGGTCGCCGAGAAGCCTTCGAGATAGTAGGGAGTGCAAGTGCACTTTGAACTTATCCCAAGCTTTTCGTAGGCAGCTATTATCTCCAGCTGTTTTTCCGCAAATTCCGCCTCTATGCCCATCTCTTTCCACCGGACCATATCCATGCCTGCGGGATTCAATATTGAAGGGACCTTTACCGTACCTTCGAGATCGGAGATCCATTCAAGTCCGGCATCTCCTATCGTCTTGTAGGACACGCCTGCTATCTGGGCGCTCTTGACAGGGATCAGACCATCCGCACCATAGATATCTCCAAGTGCAACAAGGATCTCCATGGCTTTGCGCAGGGTCTCACCCTGTTCGCCGTCAAGTACATTTTCTTCTTCTGCTGTCAGATACATATTATTTCCTATAGTTATCATTCGGGCATCTTTGCGCGCTCGAATATCTCTTTTTCTGCAAGGACTTTTGTGGCATCTATGCCCATCTTGGTGGTGGTCCCATCGGGAGACCCTCTTGGATCAAGGGAACTTCCACGCACGTTCGGGATTATCATGACATCGAGGTCAGCTTTCACCCTTGTGGCAATGGCAAATTCCACATCCATCATATTGAAGATATCGATATCCTCGTCCACTATAACAACGTGCTTAAGGCTCGTATGGGCTGCAAATGCCGCCATGATAGCGTTCTTGGCATCGCCTTCTGTCTGTTTCTCGATCTGAACGACCGCATGGAGATAGCAGCAGCCGCCTTCAGTCAACACTACGTTCTTTACGGTCGTGACCTCTGCCACTGCATTGTATATCTTTGGCTCGTAAGGTACGCCCATCATGAGAAGATGCTCTGCACCTGCCGGAAGGATGCCGTGATAGATAGGATCCTTCCTGTGCATTATCTTTGTAATTGTAATAACCGGTTCCTTGCGTACAAGGTCATAGGTACCTGTGATATCAACGAAAGGTCCTTCATCCACCCTTTCTGTGGGGTCCACATAGCCTTCGAGGATTATCTCAGCATGTGGAACTTTCACACCGTTCTCACACTCGAACAGTTCCACAGGAGCACCTCTTAAAGCTGCTGCATATTCGAATTCCTTTCCTGCCGGAACACGGGTGGTGGAAGCGAACGTTATCGCCGGATCAGCACCCAGCACGATGGCTACCGGTAAAGGCTCGTTGTTCTCAGCTGCCTTCTTGTGAAGTACATAGGAGTGGCGTGGAGGAACAAGGCGTGCTGCCAGCTTGTTCTTACCCACGACCATAAGTCTGTGGATGGATGCATTCATCATTCCGCCATATTCGGAAACGACAACTCCGGCCGTGATATACGGGCCACCGTCTTTCTCAAAGTGTGTCATCAGAGGAAGTTTTGAAAGGTCCACATCGTTCTCAATGACCTCCATGGTCGGAGAGGTATCTACTATCTTTACTTCCCCATCCGGCCTTATATCGGAAAGCCTCTGTATAATACCGTCCTTGGGGACACCGAACATATCGGCAAGCTCATTCCTTGAACCCAACAGGTTCATGATGGCCTTTTGCCCGTCAATGTCGTGGAACAGTATGGGGGCATTGCTCTTCTTTGCAAGTCTTGGTGCTTCGAATACTTTCGAAACAGGCTCTGTGACCTCAACTAACCTGCCACTGGTTCGTAAATGGTCGATAAAATCTCTGAAGCTCATTGTATCGATGTATAAGAAAATGTCTCATGATAAATACATTGTCGTAGCTTTCACTTTTCTTAACCAGCAGATACCTTGGGAACATAAAAAAGAAAATGTTGTCAAAGGAAGGAGGTTGACCCACCAAAACATCGAAATTTTTGGGAAACCAAGATGTAAAGGAGTTGCAATGGGTTTTTTGTGCGACAACATCTTCGAAGCAATTGTTAGAATTGCCTTATACCATAAATAGTATCGTTTTTAGATAATGCATGTTATCTTAAATGATAACGGTTTGCAATGGTACTTGTACAGCTCAATAGTCCAGAGACTCATTTATCCTGCGAAGGGTATCTGCCACAAGCATTTGTACATCTGTCATATGGTCATCGGAGATCTCACCGCTCTCGGTCTCGATCAGAAGTTGCAGGTCGGATACGATCTTGTGTATTATCTTTATCATCTCCTCCTGTCCGATGAGCCCGGCATAGTATGCATAAAAGAAAGTTGTACCGCTTCTCTCGATCTTGTGCTTGAAAGCAGCATGTGCATTGGACACTTCCTGCCTTGTATATGGCTCATCGACAAAAGGAACAAGTTCAGGCAGGTTCTCCCCTATCCACGTCATCTCGGAACGATTAGAGAGATTCTTGAAATCAGCACACAAACGTGCAATCACCCATTCCCGTGCAGTAAGATGAGTGGTCTTTTTCAGAAAACGTGTGACATCAGAGTAACTTTTGTTCTCTAATTTAGTGAATTTCTCATATTTGTTCAAAATATTCCCTCGAAATACCTATGTTCAGAAATGTATTGCAACCAGATAAATACTTTCCTGCACATATATATTGCATCTCACATACAAAGAACAGAATATCAAACTTGATCAATTCACTAACTAACAATATCATTCATCCTTACACAATTCTTTTCTAATCGAAGTTGAAGAAGTACCATTATCAAGGTAGTCAGCAAGAGGAACTATCTCACAAATATCTAATATCTCAGGCTCAAGCTCGATGTCAACCCCTTTTCTCTGGAATACAAGGAAATGAGTGTTCATATTCCTGAAATGTTCCAGCATATCCCACATGTCTTCAACATTGCGATAGTATCGGGTTTTAAACAGACGATTCGCAGTATCTGCCCCGATAATGAAAGTGGCATTTTCGAAGAGATTAACTTTCTGAACGAATAAGGGAGCGACAGTTAGTAGAACACCACCAAAAAATACCTCATCCCTGTACTTCCTGAGGGAATCCAGCCTTTCCTGAAGCGATATAAGATCTATTGGTGGCTTGTCCACGTTTGTGAGAGATACCTCAAAGTGAACCTTCTTCCCCAATTTATTAAAAGCCTGCTCAGCCATTTGAATATGATTCTTATGGCACGGATCGAAAGAACCTGGGAATATAACTTCCGGCTTTTCAGTAACAGTTTCGCTGCCCAGATCGAATTGAACAACATCGGATACAAGGTCCAAACTGTTCATGATATTATCAGGCAGGGCGAGCATCTGAGCCACTTCTTTAGAAGCGGTGGCTTCCCTTTCTTCAACGACCTCATCCCCATGTAAAAGTTCTTCAAGGAGCAGATTTCCGGTCCAAGAGCATTCTTTTGCAATAGAATCGACTACCATGCAAGTTGCAATATACTCCTCTTCTTCCCTCGACCGTTCTTTTCTGAGTATGAGTGTCCTCACGAGGGTCTTATCGAAGGACTGTGTAGCAACGAAGATCTTATGTTCGCGCCCTTCACGCTCATCATCCCCCACAGAAAGTTTGCAGGAAGCGGCCACACCCATCAATCCCTTAGCTGATATCGTGTCATCATTACCTGCAAGAGATAACGTACGGCGGTATGCAGCCATGGCCATGGCCCTTACGGTCACAGGTGAAGCATATTTTTCAGGCTTTTTACCAATAAGTTCATCGAGCGCTTTAGAACTATAGGGCACAATAGCTTCAAGAACCGTAGCAGAACCGCCCCCATACCTCAAAAGTTGGTCAATGGCTCCGGCACCGCCTCCTGTTAGCGCAAGAACGAGCTGACAGGGGTGCTTGTGTATATGCATGATAATATCACGCAAAATAGCCACTTCCTTTGAACAGGGGTCGTTCATATCCTATTTTCATAGGACAGAGGTCTGTATGGAACATCAGATAAAGTTATTGATGACAGGAGTGAAGGGCTGATCATCCACTATATCCATGAATAGATGGGTATCGCCACTGCCCCTTTAATTCAAGCCTTGCATCATGCAGGCCCTGGTAACTCGCCCACACCCCAAAGCCCATGAATTTTCTGAGCAAGCATGTGGCCGAGACAATGATGTTGACCGTCCCTACATGCTGATAGTGGCGGTATATCCTGATGAGGCAACCACCATCCCGATCAATCTACCAATAAAAAGACCCTTGATGAAATAGCCAATTTTCTATGATCTTGGCAATGTAAGGGTACCTTAAGGTGTCCTTTTTATTGATCGAATCCATGAGGTGTACCATGGAAAAACATAATATATTTAACCAAATACCAGTCGATTTAACCCATGAAGTGTTCGAGCCTCTGGTGGATCAACAGGGGGTATTGATCGAACGTATTATTTCAAAGAAACATGTGACCCCAGAGGGACAATGGTACGATCAAGACCGCAGTGAATGGGTCATGGTGTTGCAGGGGGAAGCGAAGTTGGTGTTTGAAGATTCGGAGGTGGTGCACCTCAATCCTGGCGATCATATTAATATTCCTGCCCACTGCAAACACAGAGTCATTTGGACCAGTGACACGACAGAAACCCTCTGGTTGGCGGTACATTATTGAGCTAAATTAGTTATCAGTCTCTTTCGATCCTTACAAATATGCTGTCCGCGATCTCCCTATCGACTGCATACCTAGTATGGTTCAGGTCGAAGACATACGAAGGATATGACTGTACAAGGTTCACCGGAATACCCGGCAATACACCCATTGCCAGCATCTTCTGCATCTTATCCTCTTCCTTCATATTGAAATATGCGATCTTACCCCTCTGTCCTTTCTTCAGCAATGAAAGGGGAGTGACGAACTGCTCCAGCTCATCTCTGGCTTTCTTGCAGCATTCCCCTTCAGGTATAGGTTTACCATGAGGACAGGTACTCGGATGCCCTAGCAGGGTGCACACATTATCATCAATACCCCTATGGAGTATGTGTTCGAACTCACATGCAGAACTATGGACGTATTTGTCCTTTGTGTTCAACACATCCACCAGAAGTCTCTCAGCAAGGCGATGCCTCCTGACAACTAACCTACCATTTTTAGCACCTTCATCCGTAAGGCTTACATTTGTATCGGAAATCGTGATATTCTCGATCTCAAGTAGCTCCTGTATCTGTGGAGATGATTCGTTCAGCCCGAGGGACCCCAGGCTCACATGAACCATATTATTTTCATTTGTGCAGATCCACATCCTTTCCAGAACTTCCTCTGCGGCTTCACTTATTTTCATTTGAACAGCCCCCTTACGAATTTTTCCAGTTTCGTCTCCGGTGGTATCTCATACCCGCATTTCGGGCAGCGTTGCAGATTACATGAGCTGAACCTGCCACAGCTTGTACATTTCGACCTGTCGGGCTCATCGAACTCAAAGCTACAAAGGGGGCACTTCATAGAACCACCCCGAATGTAGTGAGAACATAGTTCACAACAAAGCCTACTGCAAACGCACTTGGGAAGATAAATGCAGCCATTCCGAGAGCTATCTTGACACCTCTCTCTTTCACAGTTACCATGAACTGGGCTATACATGGCATGAACAATGTCAATGTAATAGCAGCAACAACGATGTTAATGTCACTCAGCAGCCCTGCGTTATACATGTCGAACAGTCCGGCAGCACCGAAATCCCTTCTGAAGAAACCGAACAGGAACATGACCCCCGCTTCTGCAGGAAGTCCTATCCACTGCGATGGATAACTGAACAGTTGAACAGCCAGCTCGAACACTCCGGTCAGCCTTCCTATCCATATAAGCACACTTGCCACAACGAACAGGGGCAGGACCTCAAGGAAATACCATTGCATCCTCGAATATGTCTTTATGAGCACATTTGACAGCTTCGGAAGCCTCAGCGGGGGCATCTCCATAAAGAAACTGGGACTTGCTCCCGGCAGGACCTTTGATGAAAGATATCCCACCAATACCAGCTCCAGACAGATCACGATCGCCCATATGAACAGTGCCTTTCCACTGAACGACAGTATACCCAGTATCACACCAAGCTGTGCGGAACAGGGTATTGCCAGTGACAGCAACATGCTTGTGATGATCCTTTCCCTTTTAGTCTCGAGAGTACGTGTCACCATGGTCGCCATGGTGGAACAGCCGAAACCGAGTACCATTGGGATAACAGCCCTTCCACTCATGCCCATCTTCTTGAATGCACGGTCTATCAACATTGCAAGACGTGGAAGATAACCCGTATCCTCGATAATGGAGAACACAATGAAGAATGCACCAACAAGCGGCATGATCAATGCTATTGCATACGTTACAGCCTGTGTGAGTATCCCATATTCACCTACGAAAAGGTCCTGTATGACCGGATATGGCACAGCAGCATTGAAACTCTCGACCACCCAGGGATTTATCATTTCTCCGAACAGCGTCCCTTCGAGGTAATCCACAACAGTTCCTGCCGCAAACCCACCTACGAACTTGTACAACCCGAAATAAAGCACCAGAATCAGTATTGGAATTCCGGTGACAGGGTGAATGAGAAGGCCATCGATGCGCTCCCTTAGTGATGTTCGGGAGCTTTTTTCAACGTCTTCTGTAAGTGTAACATCCCTTTTTCTTGTTGTCATGACATTCTCAACAATATCATTGACGAATGCCTGCCTTTCTATGGTCAGGACATAATTAAGAGGATTATTGTACTCTTTTTCAGTTCCATCGATTATCTTCTTTATAGCATCTACATCTTCGCCTTTCTGAGAGATGTTCTCGAATGCGACTTTATCGTTCTGAAGCAGCAATTGAGCAAGCGTTCTTTTCGAGATGCCGTATTCATCCTGTATCAATGATGAGATACTTTCGATCGCATACTCGACCCCTCTGCTATACACTACCTTGCTATCGACATGCTGGAAGCTGTATTTAGATATCGCTTCTTCAAGCTTGTCCAGCCCTTCCCCTTTTATTGAGGTCGTGCAGATGACCGGAACCCCAAGTTCCTGCTCAAGCCGGGAAGCATTGATCTCAATGCTTCGCTCGGTTGCTTCATCCATCATGTTCAATACAAGTATAAGGGGAACTTCCGCTTCGATAAGCTGAAGCGTAAGGGGAAGCATACGCTGAATGTTCTTCGCATCCACCACATGCACATAAACAAAAGGATCGTTGTCGAACAGATAGCTCTGTGATACGCGTTCCTCCTCAGTGATAGGTAATAATGAGTACATCCCCGGCGTATCGATTATATTGTATTCCTTCCCGTCGATCCGCCCTTTTCCCTTACTTATGGACACAGTGGTTCCCGGATAATTGGAAACTATAGCATAACTGTCCGAAAAGTGATTGAAGATGACACTCTTACCCACATTCGGATTCCCCACAAGGATTATCCGTTCAAGGTCGCTCTGGATCTCATCTTCCTGACCGCAGCAGCGTTTCTTTTTTAGTATAGACAACATTTGTTCACGTGCCTCCAAATTTTAGGCTATCCTAATATATTGGTGACTAGTTAACCATAGTATATAAATTTTGGTGCACCTAACATATTAAGCAGTGTTGAAATTATAAGAAATAGAAATGGGACCAATAAAGTCCAAGATCAAAAAAGGATAGGTTCTGAAGTCTTAGCGTTCAGGAAGTCTCAAGATCGATCCTTGCACCCTTTTCTGACATCTTTGTCAAGGGAAGAAGAGATGTTGTTCTTCTTTCTGCAATTGGTGATCTCACCTTTTTCACAAAATTCCTTAAAATTGAGGAAGAATTTTGGCATTTCTTCTCTGCAGTTCACAAATTCGCTGAACTTTGTCAGTCTTTCAAGGGTCTCAGGGGTTATGACATGCTCCATCTTGCAGGCATCATCATCTGCGGTATCTTCATCCACACCAAGGAGGACGAGGAACTCATGCAACACACTGAACTTTTCCTTCGTGCTTCTCGCAAGCTTTCTTCCCTCAGCGGTGAGAGTAACACCGCCATACTTCTCGTAATTGATGAATCCTTCCCTTGTCAGCTTTTTGAACATTCCCGTGACACTGGACGGACTTACATCAAGGAATCGTGCGATATCTTTTACCTGAGAATAGCCCTTTTTCTCAATAATGGTATCAATAGCCTTAAGGTAGTCTTCAGTTCTCTCCGTAGTCAAGTATATCCAACCTTTTTAGGTATAACAAATATAATGAAGATACAATGTTTGTTATTTAAATAGATTATGTAAGAAAAAATAGAGGATGAACTTGAAGATCAGTCCAATTTACGCATTACTATGGACCCATCCCTCATTTTTACCTTGACGTATTGTTCTTTTTCTTCACCTACCTCATATTTGTTATACAGCATGGACTCCACTCGCCCTGCGCCGGTCAACTTTCGAACGATAGAGATGTCCTGACCACCCACCCGCACTTTTTCAGCAGGAGGAGCAGGTGTTACTTTCTTTTTTGAATATATCGCGCCACCGAGCATACCGGCACCTACATACCCCTTAGCATCATTGAAAATGAGAGTTCCAGCTTTCATATAGGCACCGGAGAATTCCCCTACAGTACCTTCTACCACAACAGAGCCACCGTTCAGATGAGCGCCAGTGTTAAGACCGGCATTCCCCTGCACATTGACATTACCCCTTTCCATAAGAAGTCCTGTTCCGTTGTAAACATCGCCTTTTACAATAATTTCTGCATCACAATTACATCTCGAGGCCAGTGTTCCCCGAAGAATGCCATCATCGAGGATAAGTTTACCATTTACCGCATCGAACTCGTTCTTGGAAAGCTCTTCACCACCGTTGCCACACAGAAGTTCAGTGATGGAAATGAACTTCCGGCATCCTTCAACATCGGATACGACCTCGATGATATTCCCAAAGGGCTGTTCAATATCGCCTGTAATGTAAAGCGAGCCTGCCGACATCCCCATCCCTG
>JAIORJ010000034.1 GCA_021108185.1 Methanococcoides sp.
GGGATAGGTTACACGAAGTTGCAAAAATGCACTTCAAGACAGCATCCGAGATATGAGGATGCTAAGCCAAAAAAGAACATCCCAAACGGCAAATCAGATCCAATTGGAGATGATTGAAATAATAGAACAAAAAAACATCATAGACTGTACAAACCTTGATGAGTAAGTAATCTCCTATGCTAGAAAGCGTTTTGACGAGTGTGTATCGCTTCCAACTATTCCTGAATTATCCACTCCATTATGGTTAGATAGGTGTGCCTTCCCATTAGGTTTGACAGGGGAAGGTACTTTCTTTCCACTTGAGGATTGAGTTACCTGTTCTTTTTGAGAAGTTTGTCCTTCATTAATCGGACTTCGTCAGCATATGGACCAATTTCTGGAATTCTATCATGGCATTCTATTGCTTCATCATCACGTTTCAGTCTACTCAAAGCATTGCCTTTTTCAAACAATACCATCTCGTTCAGCGGGTCTTCTGCATTCACACCTTCCTCCATAGTAGGCACTCATCAGATTTCCAAGAATTTCAGGAGGAAACTCTGGGTTTTGCTGCATAAAAGGTGTGATATTGAATTGATTAAGTGCCTGTTTTCCTTTATTATGGAAAATTGGATAAGCTTTTTTAATATATGTTAGGTTTATAATTTCATTTAGATCATTTCAACTCTGGAGATTTTAGAGAAACTCGAAAATCCCAATTTAATTTATTTTTATTTACAGGTGAGAAATCACATCTGACCATCGCTTCTTTAAACTGCTTATTTGTGATGAAGAAACCATCTGGTGTTTGTTCAAAAAGAAGTTTAAGTGCATAACTGGTGTAAATATCATTTGATATTTTTTGTGGGAGTATATTTAACGTTATCCAATTATCCAGGGCGTTTTTTTGAATATCGGGTAATTCGTATTCACTCGTATCTTTCTTTCTTTTTGTCATATTGATACTGAATGATTTGGAAATATTTAATTCATATCCTCTATAACTAAGAACACTTCCTCTATTCTTCTAAATAAAATCTCTCATCTGCTTTGACAAGTTCAAGGAAGGTGAAATAAACTTTTCTATGTTACTTCGATAAAAGCCTCAAGGCTATCGAAAAGCGCATTGATGATACGACTTATTCCGAAATTTATAAAGTAATTCTCCTTAGCTATACTAAAGACTGTAATGTATGCCTGGAAAACGTGTTAAAAGTGGAAATAGGAGAGAATAAAAGGCTTTATAGCCTTCTATTTTTTAATATTCATTTTGGAATTGGCTGATCGGGCGTGACACCGTAGTATTCGGTTCTTGCTTTACCCCAGATACAACCGTTAGCACCCACTATCTTCAATTCAAGGTTCTGAAGTGATTTGCAAAAGCCATTGCCTGAACGTGCTCCTTTGCATATGAGGCAATATTTCTCACAGAACACGGGAGCTTTTTTTTGGTCTGCCATCTTATCTATCCCCTGTTCTTAATTACTGGATCCGCATGAATTGTAGATTATCAGAGATATAAGGTCACTGTACCTTTGCCTGAATTTCCTTTGCAAATTCCCTTGCCTTCTGTACATGAGCTTCGTCAGGCTGTCCCTTACCAGGAGCCACCATAGCAGCAAAACCCCTCATCTCTGGGTCATCGGACTTTTCGAGCATCTCCATAACAGGCTGTGCAAGTTCTCCCTGACATTCGAATGTACCAAGGTAATTTCCGCTAGCTGCAAAATCCTCGATGGAGCCAGTCCATGAATGTATGGCTTCAAATCCTTCAGGAGCAGCATGGGTCATGAAGAATGCCATGTTCTTACCAGCCACATTCTTTGAAATAAAATTTGTAACTTTCTGAGGTATGTTAAATTCCATTACTGGAGAACCCACGAATACAAGATCATAGCCTTCAAAATTGCTTACGTCCTTGATTTCTTTAATATCCTTTTCACCGGTAATCTCATCATAAATAGCTTCAGCTATCTTCTTTGTGTTCCCTGTCTGTGAAAAATATGTTACTAATGTTTTCATGTAATCCCACCTTCCTTATTATTTCAATAAGAATTACTCTCTACACATTTATATAGGCAAGGGTTAGTAAAATATACTTTTTCAATCTCGGTACAAAATTATAACCTTCTTTTTGGAATTGTATCGAATATTCACTGAAGCTAAAATTAGAAATAGTAAACGTGTCAAATAACAATATGATAGTTAGTCCTGTGGACTAACATGCACATAATAATGGGAGGGAAAATATGAGTCTATTTAACAGGATGGAAACCGTCCTCAAAGCGAAGATGAACAAGATCGTCAATCGCATGGAGGACCCCAGAGAGACACTTGATTATTCCTATGAGAAACAACTGGAAATGTTGCAGGGTGTAAAAAGAGGGGTGGCTGATGTCGCAACCTCTAAGAAAAGACTTCAGCTACAACGTTCAAAGCTGATGCAGAGCATTGATAAACTGGCAGGGCAGGCAAGAGCTGCCATCAAGAGTGACAGGGAAGATCTTGCAAGACTTGCCCTTGAGCGCAAGGGAGCACTGGAGATACAGGTACAGGGACTTGACCAGCAGATCGCGGACCTTGGAAAGGAGCAGGACAAACTTGTGGCTGCTGAGAAACGTCTTTCAACCAAAGTAGAGGTGTTCAGGACGAAGAAGGAGACGATCAAGGCACAATATACAGCTGCTGAGGCCCAGGTAAATATCAGTGAATCAGTATCAGGCATCAGTGAAGAGATGGCGGATGTGGGTCTTGCCGTTGAGAGAGCAGAGAACAAGACAGAAGATATGAAGGCACGTGCCTCTGCCCTTGATGAACTCATTGATACAGGCACCCTTGATGACATCACAAGCAGTGGGGATGATATTGATAGGGAACTTGCAAAGATCAGTGCAGAATCGAATGTCGAAACGGAGCTGGCAAAACTCAGGCAGGAGGAAGGCAAATGATAATCAGGATAATGGGTGAAGGGCAGTATGAGGTCCCTGGAAGTCTTTTCGATGAGCTCAACAGCATTGATAACAGGATAGTGGAGCTTGTAGGCAAGGGAAATGAAGCTGATTACAGAACTGAACTTTTAAAGCTCATCAATGTGATCAAGTCAAATGGAAAGCAACTTGATGATGCAAGTATCGTGGAATCCAACATCATTGTTCCGCCTGAAGACCTTAGTCTGGAAGAAGCAACGGAGATCTTTACCGGAAGCGGCCTACTCGAAGATTAAAAAAGATTTAGAATGGCATCCCCCAGAGGGGATACCATTTCTCCACATTTTTTTCAATTGGCAGCTCGGCATCCATGAAGGACTTGAGCCGCAACTCCATGGGATTGTCCCTTTCCTGTTTCTTTAGTGGTACGAAAGGATAGTAGTTACCCTGCTTGAAACTATATATCCAGTAGACCGGTCCTTTGCTCTCAAACCGATAAACAGCGCACAATATCTGTTCTGAGAACCCCTGCTCTATCAGGGTCTGGCTGATCATGTGTATGTTTGTGACCAGGTCCTCGAAATCCTTATCATCCAGCATCACCCAGAGAAAGTTGTATTTATCCTTCTCGATGTGATACTTTGTCCCTGTTTCCTTTGTGCTGTAACTTAACAGGTCTTCTATCTCCTTTCTGGTGTTCTCATACTGGGAAAGGGACATGGACTTAAAACAGATGCCTGCCTGACCGGATGGCTGGAGGTTCAGGTTCACTTCCATTGTAACGACTGCAGTTGAGATGGAGAATAAACGGTCCGTATTCGATTCCGGCAACTTGCTCCTGCCAAGCAGGGAATCGAACATGCTTTTAAATCCCATTATAGTTCAAGCTCCCTTTGTATCTTTTCGAGTGCTGCGATCCTTTTTTCTGTTGTAGGATGAGTTGATAACAGGCTCATGAAAGAACCTGAGACTGCCGGGATTATGAAAAATGCGTTCATCCCCTCCACTTCCCTCAGGTCATCCTTGGGAATACGAGGCATGATCCCGCTTATCTTAGTCAGTGCCGATGCCAGATTGGAGGGCTGACCTGTGATAACAGCAGAACCCTTGTCCGCCGCAAATTCCCTGTATCTTGAAAGGGCGCGTATCAACAGGAAACTTATGATCCATACCAGCAATGAGACGATCCATATCGCAATAATGCCGCCTGTTTCTTTTCTCCTGCCACCCATGCCTCCCATACCCCCAAAGTAAAAACTGTACCTGACTATGTAGAATGCCAGGGTGGATATGAAACTGGCTATGGTCAGTATGGCCATATCCCTGTTCTTCACATGGCTCAGCTCATGTGCAAGCACAGCTTCAAGCTCTCCCTGGTTAAGTCGGTCCATCAAGCCCGTGGTCACGGCAACCACCGCATTTTTGGGACCTCGCCCAGTTGCAAAGGCATTTGGGATCGAGGTGTTCACCACTGCCACCCTGGGCATTGGCAGGTCCGCTATGGCACATAGCCGTGTGATGGTCTGGTGCAGGTCAGGAGCCTCCTGCGCAGTAACGATCTTGGCATGCATGGTCCAGAGCACCAGCCGGTCCGAGTAATAGTATTGTAATCCCATGAACGCGCCTATGAACAGCACCATGAACATCTGAGGCGCACCCGAATATACCAGGAATGCCAGAAATAATAGGTACACCGCCGCCAGCAGGAACAGTGTCAACAACATCCTTACCTCAAGTCCCCTGTCATGTTTCCATTTCAAATTGATAACCCCTTATCTTAACATAAACTATGTTGACATCGCATTCATAAATGTATCTTAACTTGAACTTATACTGAACTGACACTTTATGAATATATGCAATGTTTTTGATCGGTATGATGGTAAAAGGTGCCAAAGAACACAAACTTAAGACGGAAAACAGAAGAAGAGACCTTTTTTAAGTTTAACATTTCTGCTAAGTTTAACAAAATTTAAAGAGATGTTAAGATTAAGACTTGGATAGATTTATGGGTTCAAATCGCATCCCTAACATAGCAAGACGGGGATATAGGCAAATCTATTTTTTTGTACGGGGTTATGCACCTATTACGCAAAACTCAAATCATGAAAGTAACAGTTCAAACTGAGGAAAAAGCAAACTCCCTTGATTTTTTACAGTACTGTCATAAATATGCCTATCAATTTAAATTAAATAAAATTCAATATAATTATTAGGGAAGTTTTGCTAATAAGTGATTTTTCGACAGATGGAAATGAATCTCAAACAAAATTTGCTACAAAGGATTTTGAAATTCCAGATGAAATTTAAAGGCAAGCATTAATTTTAACTTTTGGGCTGAGGGGCGAATTATGGAAAAAGAATTTGAAACTATATTTAATTCCGTAAACGATGGAATTCTTATCTATAGCCTTAAAGGACGTTTTTTGGAAGCAAACAGGATTATGTGTGATGATTTGGGATATCAAAAGGATGAATTACTACAAATGACGGCAATGGACATAACGCCTCCTGAATTTAGAGAAACAATACATGAACAAGTTGTTGGAGTATTGAATCGGGGAGGTGGAATTGTCGAAACCATGAGCAGATGTAAAGATGGTTCTTTGGTACCAATTGAACTTAATATTCGCCCAATCGAATACAAAGGAACTCCTGCCATTCTAGCCGTTGCCAGAAATATAACCGAGCGCAAGCAGATGGAAGAAGCTCTACGTAAGAGTGAGGCAAGTTTGTCCAATGCCCAGCGTATTGCTAATCTTGGTAATTGGGATTGGGACATCGCCAACAATGAGCTGTACTGGTCAGATGAGATCTATCGTATCTTTGGGGTGGAACCCAAGGAATTCGGGGCTACGTATGAGGCGTTTCTAAATTCCATCCACCCTGATGACAGAATGTTTGTTCTGGAACATGTAAATAAGGCAATATCTGAAAATAAAACGTATAGTATTGACCACCGCATTCTTTTGCCCGATGGCTCAGAACGCATTGTTCATGAGCAGGCCGAAGTTACGTTTAACGAAACCGGTCAGGCCATTCGAATGGTTGGCACTGTGCAGGACATCACTAAGCGGAAGCAGGCAGAGGATGCTTTGCAAAAATCTGAAGAAAAATATCGTAATTTGACTGAAAGTTTTAATGAGTTAATCTACCGTGCAGACCCCGAAACGCTTGTGGCAACATACGTGAACCAACCTGTCGAAAGAATCTATGGTCATACAGTGGAAGAGTGGCTTAATACTCCAAATTTGTGGGAGCAGACAATTTATCCTGACGACAGGGAAAGAGTGTTTGCAGAATTCACCGAATTACAAACAAAACTGGAAAGTGGCATTGTAGAATACCGTATTATAAAGAAAGACAAAACCATACGATGGGTGCAAGATCACGTCAGTTGGGAGAAAGATCAACAAGGCAAACCAATTTCGATGAATGGGATAATTTATGACATCAGCGAAAGTAGGGAAGCAGATAAGCTATTGAGGCAAAGTGAAGAGAAATTCAGAACAATATTTGAAAGCGCGAATGATGCAATCTATTTAACTAACCTTAATGGTCAATTCCTAGAAGTTAATCGGGTGGCTTGCGATCGGCTGGGATACAGCCGAAGTGAACTTCTTCAGATGGGGCCAAAGGATATCGATTCTTTTGATGATGCAGCACAGGTAGAGGATCGAATCAATCAGATGCTTCAACATGGGCATCTCCTCTTCGAGACTGTTACTGTTCGAAAAGATGGTTCTACGATTCCGGTTGAGGTTAATATTCGACTTATTGATTATATGGGGGGAAAGGCTATTTTGGGCATCTCACGAGACATCACCAAACACAAGCAAGCAGTAGAAGCAATGCTACAAGCAAAAATGCTGGCAGAGGATGCAAATAGAACCAAATCCGAATTTATAATGAACATGAGCCATGAGCTAAGAACTCCTCTTAATTCGATCATTGGTTTTACGGATGTGATTTGCAGTGAGAACTTTGGTGCCTTGAATGAATATCAGAAGAAATACACATCTACTGTTCTTAGAAATGGAAAGAATCTTTTGAATATCATCAACGACATCATATCCATCTCAAACATCGAAACCGGAAAGATGAAACTTCATATTAATGAATTCTTTGTATCCGATGCTATTGATGAAGTAGAAGCATTGATGATACCTATTGCATCACAGAAGAATATTGACCTGACATGTAACATCGACATTGAAACACCTACCATAAAAGCAGACACAAAAAAATTCAAGCAGATTCTTTACAACCTTGTGAGCAACGCCATTAAGTTCACGGGTCAAGGTGGATCAGTGACAATCGGAGGGAAAATATCAGAGGACCTTGTGCATATTTCTGTAAAGGACAGTGGCATCGGCATTTCACCAGAGGATTAGAATAAACTGTTCACCCCTTTCTTTCAGGCAGATTCTTCAACTACCAGAGAGTATGGGGGTACCGGTCTTGGCCTTGCACTTATCAAGAAATTTGTTGAAATGCACAGTGGGAAAATCTGGGTCGAAAGTGAAGTTGGAAAAGGAAGTATCTTCACGTTCGCAATTCCTATGGAGGGCAAAGTGCAATAAAATACTATTCAGGAGTATTAGTGATATTATCACCGGTTATATAGCACCGAGTGCTAATATCCGTAATATCACTAAACCTGTGATTGCGGTCGATATTATCTTCCATCAATACAAACCCTGTTTATGCTACTGATATTACCGGTAATCAATAGGTTGTTAATTTTGCGGAAGGGATGACTCACCACCTAAAGAACGTTTGCCAAGGGACTTACAAGATCACAACTCCATAGCTATCACTCAACCAACAACTCGACTTAACCTCATCGTGTTATGAGCAGACAGAACAGAAGCACGCTTGTTAATACCAAGCTCTTTGAACGCTTTACCATACTGCTCAATAAAATAGTATTTATTGAATATATATAATAGTATTCAAACCTAAATTCACATTAACAACAAAGAGTTGTGCCAGTGGCACAACTAAAAATAGAATTTCACTTTGCAACAACACGGGGACCACGCATCATGGTGGCCTTTGGTTGGTCGATCTGTTCTGAAAAGTCAAGTATGATTGGCATATCGTATGTTTCAGATTCTGCTTTTGCTGATGCAATAAGAGATACGATGTTATCGATCTGTTCTTCTGCATTGATGGGCTTTCCAGCATATATGCAGATCATGGACCCTACGTCTTCAGGATTTAGGGCCAGGAACACTTTGTTCTCTATGCAATGTATGTATTTGATGGCATCAACATTGACATTGCAAGGGGTGAAGATATTTTCATCTTTAACTGCTTTTATATATACGGTGTACATTTTCCAATCCTCTATGAAGCTATTAGTTCTATGATTATATAATATAGCTACTTCAAGGATTCGCAAGCCTCTGTCTTTAATGATGTTTTGTGGGGTCTATGTTATCTGTGGCACTTGGATGCGGTTGCACATGGACAGCACTCCAGTATTTTTTGGTTGAAAATAAGAGGGTGGTTGCAACAAGCAAAGAGCTACTTAAGACAATGCTGAATATTGTTTCGGATGGTTTATCCATATAAATATATACTCTCTTTTCAATTGTATCATTGTTATGCAAATCAATAATACCATATCTTTGTATGTCCAGCAGATGGCAGGATCTCTTTTTGATACAACGGGATCTAAACTGGCTGTGGCTGCACTGATAATTATTTCCTCGATCATCCTTGCTTTCGCTGTAGATTTCGTTTTTAAAAAAGTGCTTTTGCATTACACGGCAAAGACCAGGTTCAAGATCGATGATCTTGTTCTCCATGCTGTAAAACGTCCGATCTACTATACGTTGATATTCTTTGGGATATTTCTTGCCCTCTCCATAGTCGGTATTGGGGAGTATTTCCTGATTGTTATCAATAATCTCCTGCTGACACTTCTGGCTCTGATATGGCTATTTGCATTGGTTAATATAAACAAGATATTGTTTGACAACGTTTTCCCAGGACTTGTGCAGAAAACGGAAACCAAAATGGATGATGAGCTCCTGCCATTGCTAAAAGGTTTGTCTGATATCATAATCATACTTGTCGGGATAGGTATGGTCCTCGAAGGGATATGGGATATCAGTGTAGGTCCTCTCTTTGCATCTGCCGGGATCGTTGGTATCGCCATTGCTTTTGCTGCAAAGGATGCCATATCCCAATTCTTTGGTGGTCTTTCCATCTATTATGACAAGCCGTTCAAGAATGGTGATCGTATAGAGATCGGTGATGGTCAGATAGGGCTCGTACAGGAAGTAGGTATCAGAAGTACCCGTATACTTGATTTTTACAACAATATGATAATAATCCCGAATAGTATCATTGCGAACAACAAGATCATCAACTACACGTCTCCTCAACCACAGATGATGGTAAAAATAACGATCGGGGTAGAATATGGTTCTGATGTTTCAAAGGTAAAGGAGGTCCTGCTCAAAATCGGAAATGATATCGATCTCGTTCTGGATGATCCGGCACCTTCTGTTCGTTTTGATAATCATGGGGATTTCAGTCTTGATTTTGCTTTGATACTCTGGGTAACATATCCTTCCGATAAGTTCAGTGTCATCAACGAAGTAAATACCTTGATAGACATCGAGTTCAAAAAAGCAGGTATCGGGATTCCATTCCCCACATATACCTTGTTGAAGCCGGAATGATCCTGTATATGTCTCCTCATTAACAAAATTATATATGTGTGGCAACCAATCTATTTTTGAGGTGACATTTTGGATTATGAAGATATATTTAGTAGATCTTGGAACGCTTTCAAGGGCAACGTTGCTGCCTTTATCGTAGCTACGATCATCGTGGTATTCGGTTCCATCTTCATTGTGACAATAGCTCCGCTATTCTATGGTCTTACTTATATGGCTGTGAAAGGTTTGAGGGGTGAAAAGGTCGAGATAAATGATGTATTCGAGGGTTTCAATCGTTTTGTGAAAAGCTGGGTCCTTTTGCTTGTCTCCGTTATCCTTATTGGTATAGGCTACATGCTCCTGATACTTCCAGGTATTATTCTCTCAATTCTCCTTATCTATTCTTTTCCTCTGCTTGTCATAAAGGACTATGGCGCAATGGATGCAATAAAGGAAAGTATAGATATTTCAAAGCAGAATTTTGTGGACAGTCTGGTATTGTTTATCATTGTGGCTATCATCAGTACAATTGGTGGAGTTACCTACCTCGGAACCTTTGTGACCACTCCGATCATAACACTTGCATTAGTTGCAGCTGCTGAGTCCTATCTCGGAACTGAGGGTAATTATACTGCTGAATATACTGATGTATCAGATCAGGATGATGAAATCAATTGATCTTTAACAGATGTGGATATCTATGTCCTCATCTTTTTTAATTTATTTGATTTTTGCATATTGTTTTCATGGGAAATTATCGCCACACACCTCTGAGTAAAAGATATTTTTGTGAAAAGGGGGGTTTGGTATCGGCCTGTATCTGAAAACATGCTTTTAATTCATATGAAGGAAAGATATGGATGGAAAGTGGGGAAGGTGTTGGAACTGATATTCATATCACACTTCCTGTATGAGATCATTTTCAATCTGTTATCGCAACATCCATGTCATTTCTGGTAATGTGCAGGTAAGTGATCGCTCCTGGTCTTCCATCGTAATTGATCGTTATTTTTGATGTCTCATAATCCACAGGGTCTTGCTTCCCACCATCAATATAGAATATGATAGCTCCGTCCTTAGTGATAAGTTTCATATAATGTTGTGTGAGGTCGTTCATCGAGAATGAAACATTGCCACTATTTATCTCAACATCAGGAAGTTCACTTATGGGGCCGTAAGGACCCCATGAAAAGTCCGGATCTGCATTTGTGTTAGGTGGATCATACCTCATCATGAATGTAGGATCCAGAAAATCTACAGTGGCATATTGGTCTGCCTTACTATCGCTTACCGGGTAAGTGGTAACCCCTTCCCATTCTTCGATATAGTCAGCTCCAGCTGCTGTATCCTTATAAGTTACATGGACTTGAAGCTGATTTGCACCACCTTTTTTTGCAAGGTTATATGTGAGCGTCCTTGTACCGGATGTTGCTCCTATCTCATATTTTGCGGGGTTCAATCCATTATTATTGGAATTCTCTGCTTCAAGATAAAATGAAAAATCATATATTGGCAATGGGTTTGATGCATTCACTGCACCGAACTTTATCATGTCGTTAAGTGGCGATGTTCCCATTGGGGGCATGACATCGAGTTCGATGATCGCGGTCGTGTTCTCGTGGTCGAGAGTTGCAGTTGTGTAGATCATTGTATCAGCATAATCTGCCCAGGCGTCATAATACTGGCTCTTGATGTAGATATATACTTTATCTGAATTAATGGGATTTTTCCTTGAAGGTGATATTGAACTGTTAGGAAATAGTATGGAAGGTTTGTTGTCCGATGAAACTGAAATACTGGTGTCGCCGTTGCCGGATGATGATGATCTGCCAGTGATGGACATTATTGGAAGTGTAAGTGTTTCTCCATTGTAATGGAACTCGGGTGGTGAGACCATAACTGATCCTCCGCTACCTTCATGTTTAGACCATACTCCTCCACCTTCATATGCTATCTTTTGGTTATCTTTTGTATATTCTATTGTACCAAAAGAGCAGTTGAAATCCTCTGATGCGCCCGGGTTCGTTAGATTGGTAATGACAATTCGAATGTTGCTTTTATCATCCCCAGTACCATCGTTCACGTTAATACTTCCGCCTATGAGTGAAACTGATGTTGTCTGAAGGGGTGACTCCCCAAGGGCAACTTTACTGGTACGAGAGTCCAGGATTGTGAAACCCTGTTCTATTTTCTGTGCCTGTGCATCATCCTGTAGGTCGGAGATCATAGGTACACTGTAAACAAGCATTGCACTTATTGAAGCGATAGTGAGTGCGAACATAAGCAGTACTCCGATAACGGCTGATTCAGCACAGTTGCATTCATATATCTTCCTGTTTTTCTCCACCCTTTCTCCTCCTTATTCGATTCTGACACTCAGGGGTGAATACAGAATATAGACATCAATGTTCTCCAAATAATCATCTTTTCGTACTTGGATAGTATTGTTGTTCTCATCCCTGCTTATGATTTTCATTCCAAAAGTATCATCAAGATATTTTTCCCATCCCTCGTAGTACTGGCTCATTATTGTGATATCTACCGCGGAAACATTTGTGTACTTATATACTGATGATTCTCCACCATCCGCAACTGCACGCACAAGTCCCTTTCCGGCCTGACCGCTAACTCCTGTGATCGTGCTGGAAGGTATGAACAGCGTGTTATCAGAGAACACAAATTCCGGCTCTTTTACCATCACAGTTCCACCGTTTTCATATTTGGCCCAGACTCCTGTATTCTCATAGGAAATAAGAGTCCCTTCATACTCATTCTGTATTTCCCTTGTCTGATGCTAAAATGTCTGTGATTCGATAGCCGGAGGCAGGAGCGACGAGTTCCATGTTTGAACGGTTATGTTGATGACACTATCTCCGGTAACCCATATTCCCCCTCCATACATTTTCAGTTCTACTGATTGGGAAGGTGCAGTGCCAAAAACGACTTTGTTCATGTTCTCTGAAAGAACGATATAGCTTTGTTTTATGTTCTCTGTGTGACCATTCTCTTGCATGTTCTGAAGCAATGGATATCCTGAGGTTCCAATTAGGGATATTGCAATGAACATTATGCCTAGTATGAACACTACGTCGATGACCTCTGACACTGCATTTTCTGAATTGGACAGCCTTTTTGGTATCATTGTTTCAGTACCTTTTTTTCTTCAGTATATCTCGATCACATTCGAGGTACTATTGTAAAGTAGGAAATGGTCGCCTGAAGCACTACTCAATGTTGTGGACATTATGTTAGTATTTTCAATGTCGAAAGCAACCTGCACTCTTGTTTCAGAACGTTCATTGGACTCGAATATGATCTCACGGGTCTGGTTCGAGAATTCAACATAATAATATTCATTTGCGATCCGTATTGGTATCATGAGTTCTGACCTATGATCAATGATCTCTCCACCGCCGTTGTTCACTAAACCTACCATTGTGTCGATCTTTGTAAGTTGAAGTGCGATATTGTTTCCATGTATCTCAAATTCTTCGCGCATGACCGTATGTTCTGCCTGGTCCATTAGACCATATGAGGATTGCATGACAAGTATGAATGTAATAATTGTTATTACAAATGTAAGTATGAATCCAATTGACGTTGATACTGCTTTACTGTCTGTATATAACTGCTTCATTTTTCACACTTCAGGGTACGGTAATTGGAAGGGATACATTGATCATGTTCTTGCTGGATGCGATGCTGATCGTTGTATTGATCACTTTATACCTTTCACGGGAAAAATCACGTCCATCGGACAGAGTTCCGGTGATCGAATACAGACCCATGGCATTGCTTGAATTGAAATAATCTATCCTGTAGGTCTCACTTGCAGTTGATGTGGCAAAATGGAAATCTTTTGGAGTGTTATTTATTATGTTGAGGTAAATACTGCTATTGGATGTTCCTATTGTGTGTGTCTGATCGTCCACGGATACATTTATGTTACTACCATCATCGTATAGCTTCATTTTCCAGATTGGAACACCGGATTGGTTTATGGCATGTATTTCAAAGGGATCCGACAAGTTTGAAAGTTTGCTTGTATCTCCCATCTCTATTGTAAATTTGTTTGTATGGTCAATGTTATCTATGATCGTCCAGTTCGATCTTCCTGTAATTAATCCATTTTTTGTAAAGTATGCATCATTAAGGGTACTGTTTCCAAGGGAAAATGAAAAACCTCGATAAGCATAAAGGGTTGAGATCTCCTGGCTATAAGTTTCAAGATAATTGAAATAAACATCATTCTCAAATTGGTTGCCAGTTGTAGCGTTATAATAGGCAGCATTTGATGCGTCTTGCGTGATCTGTGCAATGTTCGATATCTCGAAATGGTTTATGTCGTTGCTTGATTCAGATGCCATATTGCTTGCATATATTATGTTGTTCAACATCACTGTTGATATTACTATCATGAAACCTATTGCAAAGGCTGCAAGTAACAATATTTGTCCGGATTCATCGCAATGTTTCATCTTTTTCATCCCGTTTCGTTTTTCACATACGCCACATGGTAAGCTTAACATCAATTATGTTATAGTAATCAGTTGAACTATCCACGTCAGATATGCCGGTATCTGATGCAAAGGTGACAGCATCATCTATGTCTGTATTGGAGATCAGTACTTTTCTCGAAATTATCACTGCATTGTCGGACGGATCACCATTATAAATGAAATGCACTGTCTGGCTTGATCCTGTTTCGGTATTGAAAGTGAACTCTATATTGTGTGCAATTCCATTTTCGATCACTACGAGTTCGAGCATTTCTTTTAAAGGACCGGTCAAAATATCACTGCTATTTGTTCTGGAACGATAATTTGTCGCAGTCCAAACGTATTCATCGCCATTCCAATCGATGATCTGATCTTTCAGGTATGAATTCGTTCCATACGCTGAGTGGTCAAGAACTGTTAACATGTCCTGCCCGATGGTGTGTATCTGTGATTCGATGTGAGCATTTGCAGTAGAAGATGTAAGTGGAGTAAGGGCAGTTGCTTGTACGGCAAATACGAGTACTGCGATCATTATGGTGGCGGCCATGATAGCTTCAAGGGTATGCATTTGGCCTTGTTCATCTTCCTTTATGTCGGGACCTTTACTGTGTCTCACCTTACCACACCCGCACTGAAAGGATTGCATTTTCTCTTTTACTGGATCCGATATCTTCAAGAAGGACAACTCTTTTGGTCTGTCCAATATTTCCGGTAGTTGGTAATGGTTTGCCAGCAATATGCATCAGAGATGTGCTATTAGCCATGGTTATGTTGAGCTCATAGCTTTGGAACCCTCCTCTCAATCCCAGATCTGATACTGTATCTTCATAATCATATGTTAAAGAATAGAATAATGTGTCAGTATTGTTCTGGTCTACGAGATTCGGGGTGTTGATATCTCCGGAAGCTAATTCTATTTCTGTTATCGACGTTGCAACGCGATCTGCTACGAGTGTGACTTCATCTGAATCTGATTGGAAGGGGGTGAAAAGACCAGAGGTGTATTGGAAAACAAAAAAGACAGCAAACAGGAATATGGTAATTGCTATCAGATAATCAATAGTTATCTGAGCCCTGTCTGTTCTCAGGTGTTTATTATCTGATCGTTTGAATGGTCTTTCATTTATCCGGTCTGTGTGTTCAATACGATCTACGGTAATCGGTTGATCATATCCCATATATCTCTGTACCCTTTATCACTTTTTTGATGTCCTTATCTATAATAGAGAGCCTGTTCTTATCTACCTTAAGACCTACAAGCTGTTCAATGAACCAGATGGATCTCACATGGTCATCAGGGGCGAGCTTCCAATCGGATTTTTCAATATAGTAATCGATCCCTTCTGCATACCTGAGAAGTTCAATGCGTATATCTTCGCTTATCCATCCCAGCTCTTCATAGTAGGAAAGAATGTCTGAAAGGTGATTACATCCCACGAGTTCCATAAGGAATTCCAGCCATTCCATACATAGTTTCATATTTGTGGAATTTTTAATAATGGAGTTCAGCTGAACATTTCCTCCGTTACCTTTGTAGCTTCTGGCTCCGATCCCTTTTAATTCATTTTCTACATGATCAGTTAGTTCTTCCAGCTGATTTTTTAAAAGTTCATTATGTTCATCGGTATCAGTTTTGAACTCTTTGTTTGTATTGTGTGCCTTTTCTAAGCCCTTGATAAGGTCAGAAGCCACGTTTCTTAACTCTTGCACACTTTTTTGTGATTCACTTTGTATCTGGGTAAGTGATGTTAGGGACTCTTCCATTTTGTCGATGCGGTCGTTCGTTGCAAATATTTCTGCAGATCTTGAATTACCGAATTCTGTTATTTTCTGTATCTGGGAGAGTATTATTGTATGTGAGCTTGTAAGTTCGGCAATGTTCTCTTCAATGGAGGAAAGTCCGGTCTTAAGTTCGCTATTATCAGCGTGAATATTTTGCAGAGTATCTTCTAGTTCACTCAATCGTTCTTCGATCATGTTGATGTGACCTGTTGATCTATCTATCTTGACATTAATACTGGAATTGGTGTCTCCACTCTCATTTTGGATGACGTTTAGTGATCTTTTCAGTTCCTCAATAGTTCCGGAAAGTTCATCGATGTTAGTAATAATATCCTCTTGAGAATGCTTTGAATCAGCAAGTTCATTTTTTATTTCTTCCATTTCTTCTGAAGAAACATCTGGAGCTGGACTTTCCATTATATCGATGGGTATTTCGAACTCATCAAGGTTTATGTTTGGATTTGTAGTGTTGTTCTCTACTGGCACTACTGTTCTTATATCTTCCAAAGGAACATTTTCAGTGATGGGAGTGGGATGATATATCTTGGTCTCAGAACCTATGTTCTTAGGATCTTCTTTTGGGAATGTGGGATCTGTTTCCTTTCCATTTACATTTCCAGACGCAATAGGCTGTAGTTCTTCCATTCTGTCAATCAATTTTCTCTTTTGAGTGATCCTTTTCAATGTATTTGTGATTGAAAATAAGAATCCTTTCTCTTTTTTGTCGGGCATCGGGTGTGATGCTTCTTGAGCAGAGTTATTAATTGGTGGGAATGGAGGTTTACTTGTTCCGGCAGGTGTATCACTAAAAGGAGAGTTTTTATGAGGATCGAATGTCGAGTGATCACTACTATTCTCAACGAACGGCGGTGTATCAGTGTAAGGAATGTATGGTTCAAATAGTGGTAAAGGTGTTTCTTTTACCTTTGTTTTGTCTTCGGTGGTGGATATTCTGTTGGGAATGTCCATTGTTTCCTGGCTTTCCTCTACGGGCCTTTCAGGTGCAGTGGCTTTGATCCCATCAACGACCGCTATATTCGATACAGTCCCCTCTACTGGATCGATGTGATCATCATCATTTTCAAAGGATGTGATGGCGGTTCTATTATCATCTTCATCGGTGGAATTTGATGTCATCTTTGGGAGAAATGCCGGATGTACGGTTATTTCCGGTTTGTTATCTGGATCATTTGTTTCTCCGGAGGATCTGATGGTATTTGCAAAAATATCAGGGGTAACTTCAGACTCCATATCAGCAGATAGGTCATTCTTCATTTCAGATTCCCAAGGTAGCTCGGGCTCAGGTGAATGCTCATTAGAGAAATTTGCATTTTCTTTTTTATTTTCCCAGGGTAGTTCATTCATTGTGGATCAACTTTTGAGTTCGATGAATTTATTATCTGGGAGAAAATATTATCTCTAATTTGAAAAAGCGTTTTGCTCCACAGATCGAAAGTATTTCTATATTTCAGCTATTATATGTCTGATATTTATTTAAGTATTACTGATATAATTCCAGTTTATCCTTATCAGAACTATATTCGCTCGATACAAGAGCTGGAGAAACAGGAAAGATCTTCTTATGGTAAGAAGTTGATGTGGGATTTTACTTTAAAGTAAATAATAAGATAGCCTAAGATCAACATCCCAAGTGAAACTAACCACGCCCATCTTAATATGCGTGCCAGATTTTCAGGTCGAGTTAATAAAGAAAAAGCTCTGTCGACCAGGTTTGGCCGATCAGATGAGTTTTGTTGCATGAGAAAGCCTTATGCTTTTTTGATTCTCTTCAAGCGGAATGTATTTTCTCTTTCCATTTCTTCAAGACGCAGGCGAATGAATATCATTGCTTCTGTGAGTTCAGGTATGACCTTGAACTCAAGAGCATTGACACGCCTCTTTGTCTTTTCGATATCATCAAGAAGCTTCTTCATGGTTGTTTCGATCTCTGCTGCCAGAATTATCTTTTCAACCAGTTCTTCATATGAGTCGACAGCTTCGTCAATGTAAGAGCTTGTTCCGAGAAGTCCGTATCCACGCTTGTTTATGGGTTTACGCACACTTGAGGATTCGATCTTTGGCACTACTACACCCATGATATTGTGGCTTTCGAGCTGGATCTGTGGTGCATCCTTCATTGCAAATGCAGTGGATTTTACAGTTATTCTGCCTTCCACTGCTTCTGCGATACCGATCTTCACATTGGCCTTTTTATAGGCAGCATCCAACTCGGAGCGAACATCCTTTGCTTTGCTAAGAATTTCAAAGAACTCAAGGATAAGACCGTCCCTTTTCATTTTAAGCAGCTTGTGACCGCCTTCTGAAAGTTTGATCTTTTTCTTAAGCTCAATGAGTTCTGAACGAGTCGGTTTTACTTCTTTTGCGCCCATTGTGATCCCTCAATACCGATTCACTCGCTTTTCTGGTGAGCAGGGTGGTACTTGTCAAGGTACTTGTTATCGATCCTGGTAAGCTGTGCTTCAGGCAGCTCTGCAAGGATCTCCCATGCGATTCTTAGTGTATCGTCGATGGTACGGTCCTCGTCTCTGCTCTGGCGTACAAACCTGTCTTCGAACAAGTCCGCAAACTCCAACAACATCCTGTCTCTTTCGGACAGTGCTTCTTTACCAACGATAGCAACAAGTCCACGAAGGTCACGGCCTTCTGCGTATGCTGCGTACATCTGGTCAGACACTGCCTTGTGATCTTCCCTTGTCTTACCTTTTCCGATACCGGAGTTCATAAGACGTGAGAGTGATGGCAATACATTGATCGGTGGGTAGATACCCTTCCTGTGAAGTTCACGGGAAACCACGATCTGTCCTTCGGTGATGTAACCGGAAAGATCAGGGATCGGGTGGGTGATATCGTCACCAGGCATTGTAAGGATGGAGAACTGAGTAACAGATCCCTTAATTCCTTTGATAACTCCTGCCCTTTCATACAGTGATGCAAGGTCAGTGTACATGTAACCTGGGTAACCACGTCTACCTGGAACCTCTTCTCTTGCTGCACCCATCTGACGTAGTGCTTCACAGTAGTTTGTGATATCTGTCAGAATAACGAGTACGTGCATATCATGTTCGTATGCAAGGTACTCTGCAGCTGTAAGAGCCATCCTAGGTGTAACGATACGCTCGACAGCAGGGTCATCTGCAAGGTTCAGGAAAACAACAGCTCTCTCAAGAGCACCGGTTTTCTCGAAATCTTCCATGAAGTACTGTGCTTCTTCGTTAGTGATACCCATTGCAGCGAAAACTACCGCAAATGGTTCATCGCTGCCAGGAACTTTAGCCTGTCTTGCGATCTGAAGTGCGATCTCGTTATGTGGGAGACCTGATCCGGAGAAGATAGGAAGCTTCTGTCCTCTTACAAGGGTATTTGTACCGTCAATGGTGGAGATACCTGTCTGAATGAAATCTTCTGGTGGCATCCTGGAATATGGGTTCATTGATGCACCATTGATATCTACTCTCTTGTCAGGTATTATCCTTGGTCCGCCATCCAGTGGTTCACCGGCGCCTGAAAGGATCCTACCAAGCATATCCTTTGATACAGGGAGTTTGATGGTCTCGCCACTGAATACTACACCGGATTCCTCGTTGAGTCCTACTGTACCTTCGAAGACCTGCACGACTACCATGTCTGCAGAGGTATCGAGTACCTGTCCTCTCTTGGTGGTTCCATCAGGAAGGTTGATCTGGACAAGTTCACCATATCCTACAGGTTCGGTCTTCTCAAGGAAAATAAGTGGTCCGGAGACCTCTACGATCGTTTTGTATTCTTTGGTCATGTTCAGTTGCCTCCGATCTGTGCAAATTCGTCATCCATCTTCTTCATGACTGCATCAACTGCTGCATCGAAGTCTTCCTCGTACTTTACTTTTGCAAGTTCATCCTTTGCCTTGATGGTGATGATCTTGTTCATTGGAACGCCTGCTTCGAGTGCAGCTGTTGCCATCTCTCCATATCTTGTGATGGATTTGAGAAGCTTGTACTGCTTGTCGAACGGACAGTATGTGTCAACAGGGTGGAATGCGTTCTGCTGGAGGAAATATTCCCTTACCATACGTGCAACTTCAAGTGTGAGCTGCTGATCTTCCGGAAGTGCATCAGAACCTACGAGCTGCACGATCTCCTGAAGTTCGGATTCCTGCTGAAGAAGGTCCATTGCATCGTCCCTGAGCTGTGTCCAATCAGATCCAACGTTCTCGCTGTACCAGCCAGCAAGTCCCTGGGTGTACAGACTGTAACTTGTAAGCCAGTTAATGGATGGGAAGTGTCTTCTCTGTGAGAGCTTTGCATCAAGCGCCCAGAATACCTTTACGATACGGAGTGTGTTCTGGGTAACAGGCTCTGAGAAGTCACCACCAGGTGGTGATACTGCTCCAATTACAGTGATTGAACCGTCAAGTCCTGCAAGGGAGTTAACTGCTCCTGCACGCTCATAGAATTCAGAGAGTCTTGCAGAGAGGTATGCTGGATAACCTTCTTCTCCAGGCATTTCTTCAAGCCTTGAAGAAATTTCTCTCATTGCTTCTGCCCATCTTGAACTTGAGTCTGCCATGAGTGCTACATCGTATCCCATGTCTCTGTAATACTCTGCAATTGTGATACCAGTGTAAACAGATGCTTCACGAGCAGCTACAGGCATGTTGGATGTATTTGCGATAAGAACTGTCCTCTCCATGAGTGGACGACCTGTCTTTGGATCCTCGAGTTCCGGGAACTCGTTCAATACATCAGCCATTTCATTGCCGCGTTCTCCGCAACCGATGTAAACCACAATATCAGTGTCACTCCACTTAGCAAGCTGCTGCTGAGTAACTGTCTTTCCTGATCCGAATGGACCTGGAATTGCAGCTGTTCCGCCTTTTGCTATAGGGAACATACCATCAAGGATCCTCTGTCCTGTGATAAGAGGCTTGGTTGGCATGAGTTTCTTTGCTACAGGGCGTGGTCCTCGTACTGGCCACTTCTGCATCATTGAGATCTCTGTTCCATCTGTGAGAACACAGATAGTCTCATCTACCTTGAAGCTGCCTGCTTTTATCTCTTTGATAGTACCAGAGATCGATGGTGGGACCATGATCTTGTGCTCGATATTTTTGGTCTCCTGAACCAAACCGAGTATGTTACCACCTTTTACCTCATCGCCTTTGCTTGCTGTTGGCTTGAACTCCCAGACCCTTTCACGGTCCAGTCCGTTAGCGGTAACTCCTCTCTGAATGAAGTTGCCCATCTGTTCCTGCAACACTGGCAGAGGTCTCTGAATACCATCATAAATACTTTCTAATAATCCTGGTCCAAGTTCAACGGACAAAGGCAGTCCGGTGTTCATTACAGGTTCTCCCGGTTTGAGACCGGAAGTATCTTCGTATACCTGAACAGTAGCCTGTTCGCCTTTGATCCTGATGACTTCTCCCATCAGTCCCTCGTGACCTACTTTGACCACGTCGTACATTCTCGGTTTAATTCCTATAACCGTTACAACAGGTCCTGCCACACGATAAATTTCACCATTTACTTCCACAGATCTACACCTACCGATTGTTTTATCTTTTCCCTTAAATTTGAACTTTCCCCAGTTCCTCCGAGAGTTACTACTGGTGGGTCAACAGACTCACTAAGAGTATCTCTCAAAATTTCCGGTAGTTTATTAAAGTCATCTTCATGTATCACAAAGATCCCTACATCTGAATCTTTGAGCACTTTTGTGACGACAGCTTCCAGTTCATCACTTTTAGCTTCGTATATCTTCTTAATACCAGCTAGTCTGAATCCTGTTACAAACTCGCTGCTACCTACTACTGCTAATTCCATTAGATCACCAACTGGTTCCTGATTATTTCTTCATCAAGATCTGCTGCTTTTCCGCGCAGAATGATACGCAAGTTGCGTACTTCGTTCGTCTTGTTCAGTATATAATCCATGATCGGAACAATGGATAATGGGTACACATGTGAAAAGCTTGAAGCGGATTTGATGTTGGACTTCGTGAGTTGAGTTTCCAGTTCTACCAGTGAATCCATTTCAGTTTTCACTATTCCAGATATATTCTCCCAATAAGGATACTTTTCAAGTGACTGAACAAATTCACTGAATGGAAGTGGTAATAGCTTTTCAATCTCTTTAATGCTTAAATGAAGACCGCCTTCAAGAATCAGGTCTGCAATTTCATCCTTTTCCACACCGGCATTCTTCAACCTGAAAAGGGTACTCAGGTTCTTTATGTCGATCTCAGTACGGATGAACTTTGAGAACAGTTTACTATCATTGGATTTTGGATTGTCTACTGTAGTGGACAGTCCGGTATAGTACATCTTATCAAGCTGGTTTTCGATCTCAGAGAGGTTTGTCCCATCATATCCTTTTAATGTTGGGTAATAATCGGTTCCACTGAGAGCATCGATGATGCTTTCATATGATTCTTTTTCTGAAAGGCTTGACAAAAATGGATAAGACAGTTGTCCGGCGGAAACTATGCTATCATTGATCTCTTCTACTGATGCATCACAGTACTTTCCACGTAGAATGGTCTTGATGCTCCATATATCATATTTCCTAAGATATTCAGAGATCAGATAGTTCAACTCTCCTTCGGAGATATTGATCAGTTTTGTAAAAGTGACCGCAAGATTCCTGTTCAATGCGTGTTCAAACAGATCCACACCGTCATATGTTCTTGCCAGTTCATCGACATCCTGCTTATACTGTGACTCTCCGATAAAACGGGTGATCTCGTCGATTCCCATGTTCATTAATCGAGGATATGTTTCCCTAGGGAGAAGATTGCTTTTCATCGCGCGAACGCGTGCAGTCACATAAGCGTAATTTGAGCCACTTCCGCTCTGCTTCGGACTACTTTTTCTTGTGAATTTTTGCAAAAGCCCCATTTGGATATCACCCGAACAAGATATCAGATGTTTGTTTCAATGATTGCTCATTAACATTCTTCATGATTATATCGTATGTATAATCTAAACGAACTGTTCCATCATCGTTCTCCATGATCAATCCGCCAATACAATCGATATTGCCGGTATATTCAAGGGAAGACAACTTTTTGACAAGTTTTTCTGAGTCCTTGTTTGAGTATATTTTACTGCCATTACTATCATTTTCATCAATGATCGCTTTTAGCAGCTCTTCCTGCTTTGTTTCAGGAAGGGATGCAATAGTCTCTATTGCATTATCGTATACTTTGTCAAGGACTTCTTTGCGAGCATTAAGCATTGTACGTTTGACTTCCAGATTTGCGCTGGAGATCTCCTGTTGGCGTAATCGCTTGATATCATCTTCGGCCTTCGCCAGACGGTTGCCCATGATCTTCTTTGCAGTCTGCCTAGCATCATCCAGTATCTGTGATACCTCTGCATCAGCATCTGCATTGATCATGTTTACTTCTGTCTGGGCAGCACCCATGATATCTTTTATAACTGTTTCGAGTCCCATGCTCTGACACCTTAAAAGAATTTAAGAGCAATATGTTTGCTCTTAAATTAACTTAGCTGATAAGCAGTGCGACGACAAGTCCGAAGATAACGATTGTTTCTGGAATTACGGTAAGGATCAAACCTTTACCGAACAGACTCTCGTTCTCTGCCATTGCGCCGATTGCTGCTGAACCAATATCTCTTTCTGCAATTCCGGATGCAAGTCCAGTAAGTCCTACTGCGAGTCCTGCTCCAATTGCTTTTAATCCTGCTGGGTCCATATATACTACTGCTGCTGCTGCGTCTACCATTTGTTTATTCCTCCGTGTATTTTCTAATATATCCGAATGGGTTGTATTTTCTTCCGCCACCTTCGTAGAATTTACCGAAAAACTCTACATACTGCAACCTAAGTGCATGTAATCCAGGGGCTATTATACTCAGGACTGTGTTTAACGCATGTCCGAATATGAATACGATTATTGCACCTATCACTGCCACGATCCCGCCCTGTGGAAGGATCATCTCAAAAGCTATGAGATTGACAGTTGATGCAATATAGATTGATGACAATCCTACTGCTATTAAACGAGTGTAGGAAAGTGCATTACTTAATAAGCTAGGCAATTCTACAATTCCTTGTGCGCCTTCTCCTTTAATGAGCATGACGAATCCTATAAGGAACACTATAATTCCTATGATCTCCGTAGGTGCGATATTTGCATATCCGAGTACACCCAGGATTATTCCGAGTTCGACTACAAGCCAGCTGCCCTTTTCGAACATAGCTGCAGCGAATCCGTGATTTCTTCTTTCGTTTATGAATCCAACTACATATCCACAATTGACATGGATCGAACCGATAAGTGCCGTTGCAATGATCATCGTCATCACAATGTGTGTGCGGTGTATCGGATATGTGATCACTTCTCCTCCAACTGGGGAGTTGAAGAGAGTTATGGTCTCGAACCCTGCTATTAATCCAGGTATAATTCCGTGGTCTGTATGCAAACTTGCAAGTGGGAACCCAAGGAACTCACCATACAGAACACCAAAGATCAATGTTGATATCTGACAATAGATAAGTACATTCATCAAAGGCTTTACTGCATCTGACTTGACCATCTTTTTGATACCTAATGCAAGTGCCAGAAGGATCAATGCATATCCTATATCTCCAAGGATCATTCCATAGAAAAGTGGGAATGATATGAATATCAGAGAAGTTGGATCGATCTCCTTGTACTTTGGACGTGCATAAAGGTCCATGATCTCCTGGAATGGCTGGGTGATCTTTGGATTATCATATTCGATAGGTATGATGTCTGTATCAGCGTTTGTGATCTTTTGCTTTGAAACGAAAGCTCGTCCGTTTGTAGCAGATTCAATTGTCCTTTCAAGAGTTGCGAATTGATCATCAGGTATCCATCCATCAATGATGAATGTGTGTTCTGATGTTGCTATCTTTACTGGAGCCTCTGCTTTTTCGGCTTCGATAGTAAGCAATTCCTCACTGGCAAGTATGAACTCTGAATATTTATCCTTGATAGATGAAATATCCGTTTCCAGTGAAGTGATCTGCTTCTGGATCCCTTCTTCTTCCCTTGTGATATCTGCTATCAGGGTTGAAGGGGTTCCGCTTATCTCTGGTATCCTTATCTCTCTGAACTCGAAATTTGAAAGGATCTCTGATATCTTAGCTTCATCTTCTTTCTTGACGAATAATACCACAGTTCCGGTACTTTGGTCATATTCCATCTCATAGGTCGATGTTACCTGTGAGACAGCAGAACCAATGTTTTCCTTGACAGTTCCTGCAAAGACCTTAATGCTCTCATAGTTATGGTATAATTCCATATCTATAGGGATCGCTGAAAATGGACTAATGTCCTTTTTCAGTGCTTCAAGTTCCTTGAGTCGTGAATCCAGTTCAGACTTTTTCTCTGTTTTATTACTAACCTCGATATCAAGCTGGTCCAGCATTGAATCGAGCTCATTGATAACAGTTGTCTCCTTCTGTTTTGGTATTGATTCTTTCTTAACACCAAGGAAGGATGAGATAGATCTTAATTGGATAAGTTTCTTAGAAACTTCGCCTGCATTTTTGAATGGTCTGCCAAGTTTAAGTCCGGAACCGTCTTCATTGTAATCTTCAAGGTGGAACAAGTTGCTACCATGAATTGCTTCCACGGTAGCTTCCATGATGTCCTTGTGTCCTACAATAACGGCACGACTCATCTGTTTTGGCTTAAGCATGTATTGTCCTCTCAAACTCTGTGACCAGATTTTCAACGGCTTTGTCAACGTTACCCTCAGCTTTGTCGCTGATCTTTTTGGCTTCGTTCACGCCTTTGGAGATAATATCTTCAGATTCGTGTTTAATAGTCTCTTCAGCTGACTTCAGTGCATTCTGGGCAGATTGTGCTGCATCAGTTTCCGCCTGTTTGATGATCTCTCTGGCTTCAGCACGAGCTGCTATAATGCGCTCGCTCTTGTTCTTAAGCCCTTCATCCACCATTTTGGCCGCACTTTGTTCTGCTTCCTTGATTTCGGATAAGATTTTGTCTTTAGCCATGTAAATCCTCGATACATCTATAAAATGATAACTTGGCGTAATTTACATTCCTAATAGCAAACTTGCATATAAGTTATTCGGTTATGCCTTTCTGTTTGCGGAAATGTTAATAATTTATCATTGAAATTAAGAAGAAAAAATACTTAAGTTCTGACTATCTGCAAACCTCATGTGCAGTTTGCCAGAACAAACATGTACTAAAAAAGTATGGGGATATTTAATTCTCTTTATTTTTGCTCTATTTATAACTTATTTTTTGTATTGCAGGTCAACCCTTAAAGGAATTTGAGCATCCTTTGGTATGGTATGTATATACTCCTTTCTGAATTCCGGGTTACGCATCATACAATAATCTGCAGATCCCTTGTATGCCGCATGTTTTCCCATACGTTTCCATATTTCTGCAAGACCATCTTCTCTAACGTTTCCGAAGGAGAGCGGTGTATAAGCGCATGGCATAACGTCTCCGCCCGCAGCAACATGCATCCATCTCCTGCCTGCAAAGCAACCGAACTGCTCAGGTCCGTTGAAATACGGGAACGCGGTGACCCTGGGTCCGTCAGTTTCCTTGTTCTTGCTCTTCTGGAACCTTTCAAGCCTTACAACATCTTTCTTGGTGAGGGTCTCGTCTTCATGGTCCAGCCATCTTCCCACGGCAATGATCTCATATATCGACATTTCCTGCATGCCAAGATTATCTGCCAGGGTATAGAACTCCTCAAGGTCATCAATATTATCCGGTGATACCACAACGAACATATCTGCCATGATCCCTGCATCCAGCGTATTCTTGATACCTGTCATACTGTTCTGGAATGCCCCTTCACGACCCCTTACGCGGTCATGCTCTTTCTCATCCGGGCTATCTACACTGATATGTGCTGAATAAAGGCCTGCATTCTTAAGGTCCCGTGCCCTTTCAGGTGTCAACTTGAAGCCTGATGTAAAACATGTGGCTATTGCCTTTGTTTTATCAACACTTGCGACCATGTCCACAATATCGCTTCGAAGCATGGTCTCGCCACCATCGAAAGATATCAGGTATGCTCCAAGGTCTACTGCCTCATCGACCACTCTGTTTATTTCTTCAAGCGTAAATTCAGGGTCTGCGACAATGCCGGCAGCACCACAGTGTATGCAATTGTATGGACATCTGTCGGTGATCCCTATGGAGAACTGGTCAGGGATACGTTTTTTCATAACTGCGCCAATCTGTGCACTTATGACCCTGTTGAATGCGGGACTTGGGACCGGTGGCACCCACGTGGAAAAAATGATATTCTCATCGTCCACTAATATTGGCTTCTCTTCCCGGAATATCTTATTAATGCGTTTTATCACAGGTTTTGATACAGCTGATAGTGGTCCTTCTGTATCGAGAACGACCTTTCCATTCTCTGTACTGGCATTTACTTTGATAACTGATTTGTCATATACCCGCATAATGTTCACCTGGATCTGATAGATTTTTCAATGTTTTCGGAAGCATTTCCGTTGTAATATGGTCTGTAACTTCCATGAGCTTGCTTCTTGAATCGGAAGGTTCGAAATCTTCCAATATGTCTTTTGCCATTCTCACGTTCTCCATTGCCAGCAAGGTCGCTTTTTCTACAGCGCTCTCATATGGCATGGTCCTTCTATATATCTGCAAGATCGATATGGACTCATTATCCGATCTCTTGTCATCGACATTCTCGGTATATTCCAGAATGTCGTCAACGATCTGATATGCTCTTCCGAGCCTTTCTCCATAATCCTTCAATTTATTTACAGTCCTTTCATCAGCACCTACGATATATGCACCCATTGCCGCACTGGCTGCAAAGAGGGATGCGGTCTTCTTGTCGATGCAATCGAAATAGTTCATCTCTGCAAAATCCTCGGATGTGCTTTTTATGTCAATGGTCTCGCCCTCTGCCATTGCCATTCCTGCACGTCCGAACTCTCGCACTACCGGTGTACTGTATATTGAAATAAGCTCAATGGACTTTGAGATCATATAATCTCCAGCAAGCATGGCAGCTGCTGGTCCGAACTTTTTATGTGCGGACTCTACTCCTCTTCGTATGACCCCTTCGTCCAGGATATCATCGTGTATAAGGGATGCGGAGTGGATAAGCTCAATGGCAAGTGCCGCATTTATGCTATTGTCGGATTCTCCTCCGCATATTCGGGAAGCCAGCAGTAATATTATAGGCCTGACCTTCTTTCCGCCCGATCTGCAAATATGTCCGACGACGTTTTTCATCTGGGGTGAATCATCCATGTCGCTTATCATTTCGTTCATGGCATCGGTGATCTGCCGGTATTCATCCCATTGTTCGATATTCATCGCATGTCCTCATAATGTAATATGTTCCAGGTTTCATTCAGAATACTTTGAAGGGCAGCCTATTACGATCTGTTCTGCCTCTATCTCTGATTCCGATATCATGGTCCCTGTAAGGCTAACGCTGTTCCCTTCTACAAGATTTGCAGGAAGGTCAGCTGTGTATTCAATATATATCTCCTGTTCCTCGTCTTCAGCATCCGTAAGGGTGAACGAGACCATTTCCGGTGAGATGCTCAATGTCCCATTTTTGACAAGTCCCATTGTACTGACTTTCTGCCCGACATGATCCTGTGGGCTGGTCGTGATCTCAGAGACCATCATATATCCCTGTTCGACATCAACGCCCCAAAGTCCGATCACCATAACTGCTACTATCGTAAAAATGGTGAGGATCGCCTTTCGTTTTTTTTCCATTTGCAAACACCATCAATCTTTAAGCTTTCGGATCAGGGATGCAAGATGCATGCGTGTGCGTATCAGATAAACAATGTAGGAAAGTATTATTATCCATGTAATTGCGAATGCTGTCTGAAATGCCTGTTCTCCCATTGCCATATCTTATCATCCTTAGCTCCAAAAAGGGCATTATATGTTGTTATTTTATGTATCTTGACGATACGATTTATATGGGTTCTGTGTAGTATAGTTCCATACTATTTAAGCAAATTGAAAGAATTGTCTTTGATAATAGCTTACATTATATTAAGTAAATAGGAGTATTTGATCATACATGGTAAAACCTCCACGACTTATAGCATGGGAATTGACATGGGGATGTAATCTTGCATGTGTTCATTGCAGAGGTTCATCTACATCGGAGATACCTGAGGGTGAACTTTCCACGTCTGAAGCAAAACATTTCGTCGATGAGATCGTAGAGATGGGAGATCCCATTCTCATTCTGACCGGAGGCGAACCTCTTGTTCGTAAGGATGTCTATGAGATCGCAAGATACGCTACTGACAAAGGTCTGCGTGTGGCTCTTGCGACCAACGGCACCCTTCTCAATGACGATGTTGTGAAAAAACTGAAAGATGCAGGAGTGCAGCGTGTCAGTATAAGCATCGATGGTTCAACGGCACAGACACATGACGACTTCCGTGGAGTTCCCGGCGCATTCGAGAGCACAATGCGTGGTATCGAGTACCTGAAAGCAGGTGGTCTTGGTTTCCAGATAAACACGACCATAACAAAAAGGAACATCGATGAGATCCCTGCCATTCTTGAACTTGCAACCAAGATCGGTGCGGAAGCCCATCACATCTTCCTTCTTGTACCAACCGGCAGGGGCAAGGAACTCGAGAACGAAGAGATCCCGCCTGCTGAATATGAGCGCGTGCTGAACTGGTTCTATGATCAGCAGAAGCACGTCAAGATCCAGTTGAAGGCCACATGTGCTCCTCACTATTTCAGAATAATGCGCCAGCGTGCAAAAAGAGAAGGTACTGAGGTTACTGTTAATACACATGGCTATGAAGCAATGACACGTGGCTGTCTTGGTGGCATAAGCTTTTGTTTCGTTTCCAGTACAGGGGATGTCCAGCCCTGTGGATATCTTCCTGTGGTCGCAGGCAACGTGAAGGAAAAGAGCTTCAAGGAGATCTGGGAAGACTCAGTCCTTTTCAACGATCTTCGCGATTATGATAAGCTCGGTGGTAAATGCGGAAGATGCAGCTACAATAATGTCTGTGGTGGTTGCCGTGCCCGTGCTTATGCAGCCACTGGTGACTACATGGCGGAAGAGCCATACTGTATATATAATCCCAGATGAACTCTGGTTACGGGAAATATTAATAATCTAATGATGGCATGAACTCTGCCTAGCATCCAGATCGATTGCAAATAAAAATGGTGTTAATTTATATGATAGAACTTGATGAGGTCGATAAGTCGATCCTGAACCTGATACAGCTGGATTTTCCTCTTGATCCTCACCCATTTGAGAAATTAAGCAAGCAGCTTGGTATTTCTGAAGAGGACTTGCTGGAACGCATGGAACGACTTAGCAGGGAAGGCGCAATACGGCGTATAGGTCCGATCATCAACACGAAAAGGGTTGGTGGCATCAGTACACTTGTTGCTCTGAAGGTGCCTGAATCACGCATCGATGAGGTCGCAGAATTGATCAATCGGCATCAGGAAGTTTCACACAACTATTTGCGTCAGGCAGATTATAACATCTGGTTCACGGTTTCCGCTGCGAGCCGGGAACGTTTGGAGCAGATAATAAACGATCTCAAGGATGAGACCGGTTGTCCACTGCTCGATCTTCCGACAAAACGCCTCTTTAAGATCGGGGTGAAATTCGATGTCAGATAATAATGTTCAAATGGATGAGCTTGACACACGTCTTCTCAAATTGACCCAGGATGGAATTCCGCTCACTCATTCTCCTTTTGCTGATGTGGCAAAGGAGCTTGGCATGACCGAAGAGGATGTTGTCGATAGGATCAAACATCTTCAGGTGAACGGTTTTATTCGAAGGTTCGGTGCATCTATCGGACATCGTGCCATTGGCATAACCGCAAATGCAATGTGCACCTGGAATGTTCCTGATGAGCTTGTCGAAGAGGTCGGTGCGGTCATGGCAGGTTTTACCGAAGTGACACATTGCTACGAAAGACCTCGTTACCCGGACTGGCCTTACAACCTCTTCACAATGGTACATTCATATACTCGCGATGACTGTGAGCGTATTGCTAAAGAGATATCCATTGCAACGGGGATCTCTGATTACAATCTTCTGTACAGTGTACGTGAATTCAAAAAGACTGGCGTGAGGCTGTAAATGACAGGGAAAGGCCTTGGTCGGAAATATATGCCTCTTTTCATTGACATGGAAGGTCGGAAAGTGGTGGTCTTCGGTGGAGGTTCTGTGGGATTTCGAAAAGCCTCCCTCTTTGCAGAATATGCAGAAACTGCTGTAATAAGCATCGATTTTTCTCCTGAACTTGAAGAGCTTGCTTCTTCTTCATCGGTTAAATTGATCGGGTCCGACCTTTCTTCTGTTTCCGATGGATCCATACTTGCCCTGATGGAAGATGCTTTTCTTGTAATTCCTGCAACGAACGTTCCTTCATTGAATGACAGGATCAGGGAACTTGCACAAGGGCGTGGGATCCTTGTAAACCGAATTGATATGGCAGGGGAGGTCGTAATTCCTTCTGTTATACAGCGGGATGGACTTTCCATAGGAATATCTACATTTGGTTCAAGTCCTGCGGTCTCAAAATATACTCGCAGGAAACTGGAATCTATAATCACTCCTCAATATGGGGAGATGATACGCTTGCAGGATGAGATGCGAACCTTGCTCAAAAGTAAAGTGGACTTGCAGAAAGAGCGTAAAGCCCTTCTCTGGAAGATACTTGAGGACAAGGCTATATGGGATGCCCTGGAAGTTTCGTATGAAAAAGGGTATAATGTAGCATACAATATAGTTCAGGAGCACTTAGACAAGAAAGGTTGATGTTATCATGAAATATTACATTAGGTTTAAGTCCAATGCTCGTATTCATGTGGATATGTTACACTTATCACACGCCGTTCGTGGAGGCTTGGAGTGACAGAAATATCCAGTATGGTAATTACGCACGCAAAGGCTACTGTTGAGGAAATGGAAGATTCCTGGCATGGTGACATAGAACTTGTCCTGAGCCAGCTTTACTCAAATGAGCTTGTTTATGAGTGTGCAGTCCTCAAGACCTGTAATCGTGTAGAGATATATGTGGTATCTTCAAAAGGTAGCAGTGTACTTTTCCATTATGCAAAAGAGATGGGCGTTTCTGCAAAGATCGTGGAATTCTATGACCATGATGAATCGTTAAGACATCTGCTCAGGCTTGCATGCGGTCTCGAATCTATGATAATCGGGGAAGATCAGATCCTCGGTCAGATCAAGGACTTTTTCCTTTTGGCCAAAGAAGCCGGAACTGTTGGAAAAGTGCTGAGTACCGGATTCAGCAAGGCTATCCAGGTGGGCAAAAGGGTCCGTACAGAGACCTTCATCAACAGGGGTGCAGTTTCCATTGCTTCGGCAGCGGTAGATCTTGCAGAGGATATCCTTCACGGTCTGAATGACAAGCACATTCTTGTGATCGGTACCGGTGAAATGGGGACCTTGGTCACGAGAGCACTTTCACACCGGGATATGCATGTTATCTATCTTGCAAATCGTACTTACGAGAAGGCAAGGGACCTTGCTGAAGAACTTGGCGGGGAAGCTGTCATGTTCGACCAGCTGGAAAAATACGTCCGTGCTGCCGATGTGGTTATCAGTGCTACTTCTGCTCCTCATTATGTATTGAAGGATGATCTCGTGGGTAAAGTGATGGAAGGCCGTGAGAACGACCTCCTCCTCATAGATATTGCAAGTCCAAGAGATATCGATCCTGCAGTCGAGGAAATCCCGCATGTAATTCTCCGTAATATCGACGGTTTACGTGTCATTAATGAAAAGAACCTTCAGATGAGGATGGTGGAGGCCAAGAAGGCCGAGATCATCATTGATGATGAATTGAAGCTATTGAAGGCTCAGTACAAACGTCAAAAGGCTGATGCTATCATATCTGATCTTTATAGCCAGTCCCATGGTCTCAGGCATAACGAGATGGAGCATGCCATCAATAAACTGAGTGCCTACCATACCATGGGTGATATTGAACGTAAGGTGCTTGAAGATCTCACGCATGCGATCACGAACAAGATCCTTGCAGAACCCACCAAGAAATTACGCAACGCAGCGGAATATGATGACGATAAGTTCCTTGATTCCGTATCTCGTTTATTTGATATACGCCCAATTAAGAAGAACGATGGAATTACAAAATAAGAGTTGATACTAATGTTCCCACAGGTTAGAATGCGAAGGTTAAGAAGTGGTAAGATACGCGATTTGGTGCGGGAGACCTCACTTGGTGTAGATGACCTGATATATCCAATGTTCGTTGATGAGACCACTGATTCTTCCGTGGATATATCCTCTATGCCCGGAATACAGCGCTTGCCACTGGACAAAGTGGTAGATGATGCTAAGGAAGCAGCGGATCTAGGTATTCCTGCATTGGTACTGTTCGGCATTCCTAAGCACAAGGATGCTGTCGGGACATGTTCTCATGGCGAGGACGACATCGTACAACAGGCGGTCCGAAGCATCAAGGAAGACCTTGGTAAAGATATGGTGGTCATCACCGATGTCTGTATGTGTGAATATACCGATCACGGTCACTGTGGGATTGTCGATATGGACACTGAGGACGTACTGAATGACCCGACTCTTGATATTCTCGGCAAGATCGCCACAAGTCATGTTGAAGCCGGAGCGGACATAGTTGCACCGTCAGGCATGATGGATGGTATGATAGGTGCTATACGTAATTCTCTCGATGAAAACCATTTTGAGAACACTCCTATCATGTCCTATGCTGCAAAATATACCTCTGCATTCTACGGCCCATTCAGGGAGGCAGCCGATTCCGGTTTCCAGTTCGGTGACCGTTCAACGTATCAGATGGACCCTGCAAATTCAAATGAGGCTATTCGTGAAGCGGAACTGGATATTCTGGAAGGTGCTGATATAATAATGGTGAAGCCTGCTCTTCCTTATCTTGATATAATCTATCGCATCAAACATGAGTTCAAGATGCCTACTGCTGCGTACAATGTCAGTGGGGAATATTCCATGCTAAAGGCAGCAGCTGAAAAAGGCTGGCTTGACGAGAAGTTGGTCATGTATGAATCCCTCATGTCCATCAAGCGTGCCGGTGCTGATATGATACTTACATACTTCGCAAAGGACCTCGCTCGTATGCTTAAATGAGCTTTGTGGATATAAAAACGATATATTTCTAAGGAATACAAAATTTACAATTAAATATCAAATGGTGTTATCATGGTTACTTTAGACAAGTCCAAAGACCTATTCGACAAAGCAAGAAAGATCCTTCCCGGTGGGGTCAGCAGTCCTGTTCGTGCTATCAAACCATATCCTTTCTATACGGAATCTGCAAATGGTTGCCTTATAAAGGATATTGACGGGAACGAGTACATTGATTATTGTCTGGCATACGGCCCTAATATTCTGGGACATGCAAATCCTGTCATCAAACAGGCCATCGTCGACCAGCTCGATAAAGGCTGGCTTTACGGAACGCCAACAGGTCTTGAAGTTACCCTTGCTGAAAAGATAGCTTCCCTTTATCCAAGCATTGATATGCTTAGATTTGTTTCCACAGGTACTGAAGCTACAATGAGCGCTCTCAGGGCTGCCCGTGGGTTTACCGGGAAGAACAAGTTCGTTAAGATCGAGGGTGGGTTCCATGGAGCTCATGACGCTGTCCTGGTCAAGGCAGGTTCAGGTGCAACTACACACGGCAAACCGGATTCCCTTGGCATACCGGAAGATTTCACAAAGAACACCCTTCAAGTGGCTTACAATGATATCGAGGCAATGACAGAGGTCATCGAATCGAATCAGGATGATATGGCTGCTGTTATCATAGAGCCTGTTCTGGGTAACATTGGTCCTATACTTCCAGATGGTGATTATCTCAAGGAAGTAAGGAAGGTAACGGAAGAGAACGATGTTGTCCTTATATTCGATGAAGTTATCACCGGTTTCAGGCTCGCAATGGGCGGAGCACAGGAATATTTCGGTGTGACACCTGATATGACCACTCTTGGAAAGATAGTCGGAGGCGGCTTGCCTATAGGTGTTTTCGGTGGTAAACGTGAGATCCTCGAGATGATCTCGCCATCAGGTTCAGTTTATCAGGCAGGTACGTTCAGTGGCAGTCCGGCATCCGTTGCAGCAGGTATTGCAGCTGTCGATGTACTGGAAAAGGAAAAGGTACATGAGAAACTCGAAGCTACCGGAAATATGCTTCGTGCCGGTCTTAATGATATAATCGCTGACAAAGGACTTGATTATCATGTGGGTGGTATTGCGTCCATGTTCAAGGTGTTCTTCGGTGACAAACCTCTGAATTATCAGGATGTACTGAAATGCGACAAGGAAGGTTACCTTCAGTTCTTCCACGACATGCTTGACAGCAATGTTTTCCTCCCACCGTCCCAGTTCGAGACGAACTTCCTGTCAACCGCACACACAGAAGCTGATCTCGAGACAACACTCGAAGCTTATGCAGCTAACTTGAAGTAAGGGGATGCTTAAGATGATACTCGGAACCCGCGGAAGTGCTCTGGCGATCGCTCAGGCAGACCTTGTTACAAGGATGCTTGAAGAGAAAGGCCATGAACTTACAAGGAATGTGATCAAAACATCCGGTGATGTGTTCACGGACCGCCCACTCCATGAAGTTGCCGGAGTAGGCGTGTTCGTACGTGAGCTCGATGACAGGATGATCGAAGGCGAAGTGGACATTGCGGTCCATTCCATGAAAGACCTTCCAACCGTAAGACCGCCTGAACTTGCTATTGCTGCGGTGCTAAAACGTGATTCTCCATACGATGTGCTTTTAACAGCAGACGGTTCCACTCTGGATGAGCTTCCGGATGGTGCTATCATCGGAACCACATCCATGCGCAGAAGGGCACAACTGCTCAGGTATCGCCCTGATCTCAACGTAGAGGACCTTCGGGGTAACATTAATACACGTATACAGAAGCTTGAAGCAGGTCAGTATGATGGTATACTGCTCGCAGAAGCAGGTCTTCAGCGTATGGGCTGGGAAATGGATGTACAACGCCTTCCTGCCGAAGCTTTCTGCCCGTCTGCGAATCAGGGTACCATTGTGGTTGTCACAAGGGCCGAGGATGAGGCTGAGAGAGCATGTTCTGTTCTGAACCATGACCGTTCAAGGATGGAGACCGAAGTGGAGCGCCTTCTTATTACGGAGGTTGAAGGCGGTTGTATCGTTCCTATCGGTTCCTTTGCACGGATGAACGAGGACGGGGACGAGATCCATGTGCTAGTGGAAGTGCTCGCAGTGGATGGTACACGTGAGATCCGTATCGAGGATGATATTCCTGTTAAGAACTATCGCGAACATGCTCTGAGTATTGGTAGGATGCTTGTGGAGATGGGCGGTAAAGAGCTTGTGCGGGAAGCGGTCTGCCTGATGTCCGGCTGCGATGAAGAATAATTGATGATGGGAAGTAGAAGCTTATGGTAACTATTACAGGTATAGATTTCAAGAATCCGACCATGCTCGCATCCGGTATAATGGGAACTACCGGGGCATCCCTGCTCCGCATTGCAGGATGTGGTGCAGGTGGGGTTGTGACCAAATCAATTGGACCGGAGCCCAAGGCAGGTCATCCGAATCCCAGCATGATAGAACTGGAATGCGGTTTTTTGAATGCCATGGGTCTTCCAAATCCTTCCTATACTGAATTTGATGACGAGATAAAGATAGTTAGATCCGGCACCGATGTACCGGTGATAGCAAGTATCTTCGGTGGCAATGCCGAGGATTTTGTAAAGGTTGCAGAAGGGCTTGCCGATTCTGAACCGGCCGCTTTTGAGCTTAATGTGAGCTGTCCCCATGCGGAAGGTTATGGTGCCACCATAGGTACCGATACCTGCATGGTGGAATCAATTACAGCCGCTGTTTGTGATGCTGTGGACGTGCCGGTGTGGGTAAAACTTACACCCAACGTGACCGATATCAAGGCCATAGGAAAAGCAGCGCAGAACGGTGGTGCGGATGCAGTTGTGGCCATCAATACCCTTCGTGGTATGGCCATCGATATCAATTCCGGTTATCCTATACTGGGCAATCGCTTTGGCGGACTTTCCGGTCCGGCTGTAAAACCGGTTGCAATAAAATGTGTCTATGATCTCTATGAAGCCCTCGATATTCCTGTTATCGGGGTTGGCGGTGTTTCTACATGGGAAGATGCAGTGGAAATGATGATGGCAGGCGCAAGTGCGGTTCAGATAGGTTCAGCGGTCCATGAAAGTGTGGATATCTTTTCAGATATCACATCAGGGATCGAGCTTTTCCTTCAGGACAAAGGCTACTCGGCTGTCGAGGATATTATTGGTCTTTCCCACGAGGTGTTCTAATGAAACCAGTAGATGCTAGAATAGTTGAGATAGTCGAGGAATCTCCTTCCATTAGGACGTTCCGTTTCGATGTTTCCTTTGATGATGCCCTGCCCGGCCAGTTCGTCATGGTCTGGGTACGTGGTGTGGATGAAGTTCCAATGGGCTCTTCATACCTGAACGGGATCACCGTGCAGAAGGTGGGAGATGCTACTTCCAAGCTTTTCGATATGAAGGTTGGCGATTCTGTGGGTCTGCGAGGACCGTTCGGTAAAGGTTTCACTTTGCCTAAAAAAGATGAGCACATACTGATAATCGCAGGCGGTGTTGGAGCTGCACCTCTGGGACCCCTTGCCGACTATGCATCAGAATGTGGTGCAAAGGTCACTACTATCCTGGGTTCAAGGGAATGTTACGAACTGGTTTTCGAGGACCGTTTCTCTTCAGCAGGGGAACTCCATATAACCACAGATGACGGTTCTGCCGGAACATGCGGTTTTGTTACCACAGTGCTTGCAGACATGGATGTTTCTGTATATGACAGGATATGTGTTTGCGGCCCTGAGATAATGATGGCCAATGTCATGAAAGTGTTACAGGAAAAGGATGCACTTGACCGCTCAGAGTTCAGTATGCACAGGTATTTCAAATGTGCGATCGGAGTTTGCGGCGCTTGCTGTATGGACCCTCAAGGTTTGAGGGTATGTAAAGATGGCCCGGTGCTAAACGGTTCCCTCCTCATTGATTCCGAACTGGGTGACCACAAAAGGAATTCCAGCAGTCAGAGAGTACGGGTCTAATAGACCCTGTACATCTATCTTAATGAGCTACCATCCTTTCCTCCAGATTTTCCATTGTTCTGGAAAGCAATATGTTGAAAATGGACAGCAAATTGCCTTCAAAGACCATCATGTCGATGTTGAGGTGCTCATTCATGTGTGCATAAAGAGCTGCAATTTCCAGATCATTTTCAGCCTCGGTCTTTATGGATTCGAAGGGCTGGTCCCAGTGTTCTGAATTCTTGTAAACAATAATGTTCTCAAGCATATTCTCATCAAGATACGTGCCTACCCAATTGAGCAATTGCTTCCTGTATTCATTTGAGATCCTACAGTTGTGCAAGTATGTCATTGCATAGGTCTTTGCTTCACTAGAGCTTTCTATACCATCAATTTCTATCATGGTTACCACCACCACTTTTAGTATTTTAAGGTACGATTTGAAATATCTGCAGAGACAATTGTATTATTTATACATTCTTTTGCACAGAATATATATGTTTTTCTTTGGGAGGAATTTTAGTGGCGGATGGAACACTTTATTCGTAGCAGATACTATTGTGAGCGAACTTTTTAAATAATTTCATGACACAATTTCAAAGGGGGAGTAAAATGACCAGACAAGAGATTACCGTAACGTACAAGTGGACAGCTAAACCTGGAAAGGGGAATGAACTCAAGGCGTTGTATCAGGTCGTCGTCGAGGAGGCGAAGGCCAACGAAGCCGGTACTTGTAGTTTCAACGTCTTTGAAGTAGAGGGATCGGGAGATCTACTCGTTGTGGACGTATTCCGAGATGGCGATGCGTTGGGAGCGCATCTTGGTGGAACAGCTGCGAAGTTCTTCCCAAAGTTGCTGGAGGTTGCTGATCCCGGCCCCTTCTTCTTCTGCGGTAACGTGCCGGATGAATTGGTGCAGGTCGCCAATGGCATGAACATGGGGGCCATCTTCGCAACCCGATCCTTTGGTTTCTCTCGAAGCCCGTCCGAGAGGGCGTAAGCCCACAGCGGGTCGGGTTCGTTGAGCGCATCGTCGCACTTTTATTTTGGGATATGGGTATTTCGTAAAAATGCCACTCTTATATATTTTTTATAAGCATTGAGTTCGAATCTAATCCCTCGCATAGAAAGTCGGGGATATAGGTAACAGCAAAAAACACTACGGTGTTGGGTAC
>JAIORJ010000186.1 GCA_021108185.1 Methanococcoides sp.
TGCGTGTTTTTCCTATGACGGCAAGGGCGAACAACCCGAAGATGGCGTTGGCGGTGTTCACACCTGATACTGCTATTATGAACTCCTTTGATCCCTCCATCTGTTCATCGAAGTCTTCATCTTCAGTTCCTATCTCTTTTTCAAAATCGCTTCTTATGAACAGTCTCGCAAGAACTGCGGCTATGGATGAGGAGATCCCGGGAAGCCAGGCTACAATGGATCCGGCTGCACTTCCGGTTATCACTCCTCTGATAATTCTTTTTACAGGAAGTTCCAGCTTCGAGTATTTCTGTGGGGGGATACTGGAACCTGAGAACAAACTGATAATAAGCTGGGATGCGCCGAAAAGCCCGCTGAGAAGTGGAAGCAGTATTGACGCAGATCCCATGTCTATCAATGGGTTCATGTTGCTTTCCATTCTGAATGCAAAGGTTCCCAGTATTCCTGTGAGGAGGAAGAGGATGAGGGCGTATGCTTTGTATTTGTATTTCACAAGGGAACCTTGGTTTATCACACGTTCTCCTTTTTCCGTCATTATAAGGGCTATGGAGATGAGCAGGAGCAACCAGCCAAGATAGGATTGCAGGACAGGATAGAGTATGCTGAAAGCAAATGCTAGGGGGACTGCAATTAAGAGTGAAAAAACAACTGATCCGGCACTTCCCAGAGCAGAAAGGCGTATGGCTTCGGACCCGTACCCATCGAGCAACAATCGATGTCCGGGGAGGACTGCCAGTGCCATGTCATCGTTCGGAGCGCCAAGATATATTGCCGGTATGATGTCATGAAAACTATGGGACAGGGAATTTGCAACTATGGCTACTGCTATATATGTTGGAGGAATGCCCCAGTCCATGAAAATGGGGGATAATGCCACCAGCATAAGTGCGAAGTTGTTCGTGTGTATCCCGGGCACAAGTCCTGAGAATATCCCAAGCGTATATCCGGCAAGTACGGACAATAGTAACATCAATATGGAGATCTCAATATCCATGTTTCTTCTTTGTAAATATTTTTAATTTATCTTTCAGCAGCTATTAATTAATTCTATTGTTGCCTTTTTTTAGAACCATCATTCTGATTTTTTTTCTTTGATTGTATCTTTATTGTAATAAACATTTCACTTTTTTTTAATTTTATAATTATTTTATTATCAATTTCTATTTGGAAACGCGATTAATTATTTATGCATTTGACTACATTTAGTCAAACATTAAGATATATGGAATTAAAATGGGCATCAACATGGTCGAAAATACTACGCTATTCAGTGAAACACAAAAATTCAGACAATATTGGCTCATTATGATATTGCTAACTCCGTCAGCGATTACCTTTTATGGAGCTTACCAGCAGCTTATTCTTGGTATTCCGTTCGGGAACAATCCCGGATCTGATGGTATGGTCGCCTTGTTCGCAGTGGTATTCGGTTTCTTCTTTCCTGCCCTTATCCTTTCAATGAACCTCAAAACAGAAGTTAGGTATGATGGCCTTTATGTACGCTTCTTCCCCTTCCATCTCTCATTCAAAAGGTTTGAATTCGATGAGATTGCCAGCTATCGTATAGTGACCTATAATGCCCTCAGGGATTACGGTGGTTGGGGCATACGTTATGGACGAAAAGGAAAGGCATACAATGTCAGTGGCAATGGCGGTATAATGCTCGAGTTCAAAAATGGGAAGAACCTTATGATAGGTTCACATGATCCGCACGAATTCCTGGATGCAATGAATAAAGCTGCCAGAACTGCCTGAGACTTCCAGGCAGCTCCTGCATTCGTTTTTTCAGTCTATATGTTTGAAACAGTTGTTCAGAAGAGTTGTTCAACACATTTCTTATACTCTTTGAAAACAAAAGTATCTGCAATGGTCTGGGGACCTGTTGTAAATGCTTCGAGCATTGAACTGTAATACCATTCTTGCTCGTCCTTTGGTGCATTGAACCTCTCCCATACATTCTCTCCATCCTTTTCGAGGTCCTGTATAAGTTCTCTTATATTTGCGAGTTTATCTGCACAGGATAGCAGTTTCACTTCTGACATTGCCCTTGTAATGGACCTTATCATGTACTCCTTGCGTGCTTTCCAGTTCTCTGTATCATCACCTTGTTTTAGTTCAGCAGGTTCTGTTACCGCATTGACATAATCGCCTACTGTGAGTCCATATCTTCTTTGAATATCGACCTGGGTGAATTCTGAATCCTCTATAACATCATGCAACAAACCTGCAAAGATAAGCTCAGAAGATGCATTCTCTTTGATGAGTATGGAAGCAACGTCCATTAGGTGACTGATGTAAGGTGTTCCAGACTTCCTTTTGTTTTTCCGGTGGGCATGGTTCACAAAGGCGAACACATCTCCAAGTTCGGTAAGGTCCTTCTCTTCCTTTTCTCCATACATTTCATCCAGTTCAAGCAACTGGACACGGTAGCTTGCTATCCTCGCGTGTTCATAGGCACTGAACTTGCCATCCTCTTTAATAACCACCATTCGATGAACATCGCTTCTCCATATCTTTCTTGAAGGTTCTTCAGACCAGTCTTCAAGATACATGAACAATTCCGGCAGTTTGATCTCTTCTGAAGGATGGCCGCTGTGAATTAATAATCCGTTACCTTTTTTCTCAGTATTATCACAATATTTGATGATGATCTCTCGTATTTTCATGAACAGAACTCCGTTTTCTTATCTACTGATCGTCTATAAGGATTGATATCCTACAGTTAAACATTTCGAATATTCCAGTTAATAGGGGTTGAACTGATGAGGGTAATAAATAATGTAGGAATTAAAAATAAAATGTATGTCCCAAGGTTCGATAGGGTTAGCTGTTCTTTATGATCCAGGATGTTACTCGTATCCAATTATCAAGAATTGTATCATGATCGTTCAATATATCGTTAAAGGGTAACTCAATATCAATATCGAAAATTGAAGGCACTTCTCTCATGATGGCAAAAGCTGCTTTCCTGCCGGCGTTTTCCGGTATTAGTCCCCATGAGACTTCATCCATGATGTGGAGGACGGATGCTGTCAGGCTTACCAGTGTCGGGTCCTTTGCAGCTCTGCGTAGTTTCTCTATAAATGCTGGCTTCTTGTTCTCACCTTCAAGGGTGGATGCCACTTTCCAGTACATTGCCTCATCCACTTTGAACCTTTCAAGCCTGACAAGCATATCTCGTTGCGTAATGGCTGTAATTCCCGACTGCATCCCTATGGACTTGATGACGGCTTCGATCATGCATTTCCCTATAAGTTCCCCTAATTTTGAATGCTTGCCTGCATCCGTAAGTCTGATAGGACTTGTACCATCTGCCACAATTATCATCATATCGGTTCCGGTACCTGTGGCTATGCCACTGGAATAGCGACTGGGTGCCATAAGCTGTTGCAGTGCAGCGGTCTTGGCTTCGGTTGCAGTCATTATAGCCCGTGTAAGGGCATAGTCCGGAAGGTCTGCACCAATGAGCAAAATAGCGTTTATCGTTCCTCCGACAGGTTCGAAGCGTTCATCTTCCTGATAATAGGAGGCTTCATCTCCGGCACGTCCGCCATTGATCTCCACTCCTCCAGTAACAATGACAGTCACCTCAAGACCTCTGAACGAATCCGAAACGACAGAAGCGTTCTCCATGCTTGCAGTTGTGAGCATCCCTGTAGAATTCTCAGGCTTAATTCCAAGCCTTTTCGCAACTATCTTCAGATACTCTTCAACATTTCCGCCTTCAAGGTCGGCTGCACCATGGCTTCTGTGAGCGATGGTGTGGTTCAGGACGCTTTCGATGTTATCGTTGTAGCCACCGTTAAGCCAGGAAGTGCTAAGCATCTTTCTTCCCTTCGGCAGTTCTACGATAAGGGAACTGTCTTGCAGATAAATGATTTCCTTTCCGGAAGTTTCAAAAAGTATCTTTCTTTCCATCATATCATTGCTCATTGTATCGCCTCAGTACTCATAGGGCTCATCACAGATTCAGGCCAGTTCATCATCACAGGCGAATACAATATCAGCAATTCATTTCATCGCATATCTTCTTTGCAGCTTCTGCCGGAGAATCGGAATTATAGATGCTTCGTCCGACTATCACCCAGTCAGCACCTGCTCTTATAACATCAGCAGCACTGCCTCCCTGAGCTCCCACACCCGGTGAGATAATGCTCAGTTCCTCTCCGATAATTTTACGTATGTCTTTTACTCTTTCAGGCCTTGTCGCAGGCGCTACGACTCCTGATGCTCCTGCTTCCACTGCCATCCTGGCAATGTCCTCGGCAACCGGGCGGAAGAACTCCACACCACCTGGGTGGCTCATCTCTGTGACCACATAAACATCAGTTCCGAAATCATTAGCAACCTTCACACAGGAATCAAGACTGTCGCGACCTGTGAACCCGTGGGTGATGATCCCGGCAGCTCCGGCATTGAACACGTGTTCACAGATAAGTCTGTCAGTATTGGGTATGTCGGCAACCTTGAAATCAGCGATAACGGGTGCAATTTCCACAAGTTCCTTGACTATACCAAGGCCTTCTCCAAGGACCAGCGGATATCCTACCTTTATGGAATCCACATAGTCGGAAACTTCATTAGCGATACGAAGGGCATTCTCTCTGTCAGTTACATCCAGAGCAAGGATGAGTCGGTTCTTTTTTTCCATTGGGCAACTCCTTTAAGGTCCGGTATCTCACCAGCCGAACATACAATAGCTGGTCCGTTTTATTTTAGTTCATTGTTCCCCTATTTCATTAACCTTTCTTTTCAGAGCTTCAACAACTGCCGGGTCCTGAAGTGTGGAGATGTCCCCTATTTCCGTTCCGTTCGTGATGGCCTTTAGAACACGTCTCATTATCTTGCCGCTTCTAGTCTTTGGCAGCTCCTCGGTGAAGATGATCATCTTTGGGCGTGCAATAGGTCCTATCTCATCTACCACATGCTGCTTCAATTCATCTTCAAGGCTTGAACAGGAATCACCACAGGATGAGTCAAGGATCACATAGGCATAGATGACCTCTCCTTTTATCTCGTCCACTTTTCCGTCAACCGCAGCTTCGGCAACCGAGGGATGCGAGACCAGTGCACTTTCGATCTCCATTGTTCCAAGCCTGTGACCGGAAACCTTGATGACATCGTCCAATCTTCCAAGTATCCAGAAATTACCGTCCTCATCCTTACGTGCACCATCACCGGCAAGGTAGGTGTCGGTTCCCCATTTGCTCCAGTATGTGTCAATGAATCTCTGTTCGTCTCCGTTTATGGTACGTATCATACTTGGCCACGGGTTCTGAAGGGCAAGGTAGCCTCCTGATCCCATTGGCACTTCATTTCCTTCATCATCCAGGATATTGGCTTTTATTCCCGGGAATGGTCGGGTTGCAGTGCCCGGTCTCATTGTAGTGATGCCCGGCAATGGGCTTATCATTATCATTCCGGTCTCTGTCTGCCACCATGTATCAACGATGGGGCATTTCGATTTGCCTATGATCTCATAGTACCAGAGCCATGCTTTTGGATTGATGGGTTCACCTACACTTCCCAGAAGTCGTAATGAGGACAGATCATACTTTTCTGGGATCTCTTCTCCCCACTTCATGAAAGTGCGTATTGCGGTAGGTGCTGTGTAGAATATCGTCACACCGTATTTTTCAACAATGTCCCAGAATCTGCCCTTGTCCGGGTAATCAGGTGCTCCTTCGTGCATTACAATGGTGGCACCGTTGGAGAGGGGTCCGTAGACAAGATATGAGTGTCCTGTGATCCATCCGATATCTGCAGTACACCAGAAAATATCATCATCCTTTAGATCGAAGATCCAGTTCGATGTCACATGTGTCCCGACCATGTAACCGCCGGTCGTGTGAACAACTCCCTTTGGTCTGCCGGTAGTTCCGCTGGTGTACATGATGAAAAGTATGTCCTCTGAATCCATAGGTTCAGGTTCGCATTCTGAATCCATGTTATGAATGACATCCTTCCACCATACATCCCTTCCATCTTTCATTGGAATTACGTTTGCGGCATGATCGACCACAATTACGTTTTCGACCGCCGGGGCTTTTTCAAGCCCTTTGTCGGCTCTTTCCTTTTGCTGTATGAGATTTCCTTTGTGGAAGTAGCCATTACATGTTATGACAAAACGGCTATGTGCGTCTTCCACGCGCTGTGCCAGTGCTTCGGATGAGAAGCCAGCAAATACGACACTATGGGGTGCACCTATCCTTGCACATGCAAGCATGGCTATGACAGCTTCCGGTATCATTGGGAGGTAGATGGTAACGACATCTCCTTTCTTCACACCGAGCTCTTTCAGACCTGCAGCAAAACGAGCAGTTGCATCCCTGAGTTCTTTGTAGGTGTATGTTTCGGAGTTCTCCATTTCTCCTTCCCATATAAGTGCGGTCTTATCACCATGTTTTAGGACATGACGGTCAAGACAGTTGTAGGATGCATTCAGTTTTCCACCGTTGAACCATTTTGCATGGGGAGGCTGCCAGTCAAGGACAGTGTCCCATTTTTTGAACCAGTCGATGTTCTCGGCCAATCCCTCCCAGAACCCCTCGATATCAGCCTCCGCTTTTTCATATATCTGAGGGTCATTCATATTGGCATTTCTGACAAAATCTTCCGGTGGGTGGAATTCCTGTTGCTCTTTAAGTAAAGATTCTATTGTTTCTGTCATGTTTCCCCAGTCCCTATTTTTTTAATGGTTTGCATCAATGTTAACGATTAATCAGGTAAATATGTAGTGGTCAACTAATATTTTTAATAATTCAACTCATATTTCAATTTTGTAGCCCTATTGAAAATTCATTCTCATATGTATTAAATGACAAGTGTTCTTTTGATTTTATATATTTACAAATTCAGTCATATCGATGGTAAATATATTTTTTATTAATTCCATATTTGTCAGATCGATCTATTTGGTGTGATAATATCTAAAATTATTGATACTGAACAAAGTTCATTCAAGGTACGATGTTTGATTAAAAACAGGCTAAATATGGAATGGCAAGCTTCAGCACAAATATTGATACTTATGGAAGGAGTGCAGAATTAAAGTGAATTTTCAATATCCTTATCTTCCATCATATGGATCAGGTAAAAATGTCTGCCATAATAGTGTAAATCTTGAAAATGGAATTCTGAAAAAGGTAGATAAAATGCCATATGCCGTTTATATGATAAGCGCAGGTATTAGAAAAAACTTGGGCATGGGGAGTGTGGTGGTACGTCTAAGAAACTACCTGCGCCATATATCCTTTTGTTAACAATCTTATAAATAAATTGCGAATGTTAATAACTTCCTATTTATATTTAATAGCTTTGTCAATGTCAGGTAGTTAGTATTAGATCTTTATTATTTCTTCGAGCAGCAATCGGGACTTAAAGCCATGATATGAGGTTTTTTGTAATTATTATTACCTTTCTTGAATTGCTCGAAATCTATTCCGTTTCTGGTCATAAGAATGTTTTCTTCCTTTTCTCCCATGTTTATACATTAATAAAAAGTACATTATTTAGGTATTGAAATTTGTTCTTTTCATGTCTGCTGATAGAATATATTGGGGGTTGCTTTGACATCGTTTACTGTCTTTGTCTGTCCGTTGGGGTAGATGACTTCCATGGAATGTACCATGGTGCTGAGATTGCGACTATCGTGTAGGTAGTAGTCATCACTGAGCCTTGAGACATCCTTGAGCGATATCTTAACGGTGTCATACCCAACTTCCTCTATCTTTACATCTTCATATTTTGAGAATATGTCCCTGAATGAGGATTCGAGATGTCTTGTACCAAAGGCAAGAATGTACATTCTGGCAAAGAAATTGAGGTTATATGTTACCGTTACCGAGGCATCGGTCTTGTCAAAGTTCATGACCACTTTATCAAGGTGGATGATATCATTATTTTCTGGCATAGCGTATGCGCATATGGGTAGAAATGTGGAAAAGAGGACCAATAATATTACTATGAAAGAAAATGATCTCATATTCAGTTGAATTGTATTACAAGTAAATATTAGTAACGCAAAATATGAAACTATTGGACTAATTTGCATTGAGCGGGTCTAACACATGTGAAATCCGCAGAGAGTGCAACAGTTTAACATTTTACAATCGATACATTCATATCTTGTGTGTTCTATTTCAACCTGCTTTTAGCATCTTATATAGTTGAACGATTCGTTCCTTCAATGGAACGATAATTCAGTGACCCTTATATAATGTATCATATTGATCAAATAATTATTAGATCTAAACAAAAAGGAGTATGAATATGGATAGTTTAATTTACCTTGCCCCTCTGGCAGGTATCGTAAGCTTGGCATTTGCTGCATTCTTTGCTTCCGGTGTTCTTAAGGAAGGAACCGGTACAAAGGAAATGCAGGATATATCACTTGCGATCCAGGAGGGTGCTATGGCTTATCTGAACCGTCAGTATAAGACCGTAGCTGTAGTGGCAATTATTCTTGCTGCGCTTATGTTCTTCCTTCTGGGAGACGACAGTGGCAAGATCGTAATAGGATTCCTCGTTGGTGCAGCTGCATCCGCACTTGCTGGATATGTTGGAATGAACGTATCTATCAGGGCTAATGTCAGGACAGCACACGCAGCTTCAAAGAGCTTGCAGGAAGCAATGTCCGTCGCATTCCGCGGTGGAGCTGTAACAGGACTTGCAGTAGTAGGTCTTGCACTACTGGGTACCAGTGGTTTCTATATTATTTTCGGTGATGTTGACCTTGTAATCGGTTTCGGTTTCGGTGCAAGTCTTATCAGCCTTTTCGCAAGGGTCGGTGGAGGTATCTTCACAAAGGCTGCCGACGTCGGTGCTGATCTTGTAGGTAAGATCGAGGCTGGTATTCCTGAGGATGATCCAAGGAACGCCGGTGTCATTGCTGACAACGTAGGTGACAATGTCGGTGACTGTGCTGGAATGGGTGCTGATCTGTTCGAGACATATGTCGTTACCGTTCTTGCATCAATGCTTCTTGGATCCCTGATCCTTGAACAATTTCCAAATGCCATCCTTTACCCACTGATCCTCGGTGCAGTGGCTATATTCGCATCCATCATCTCTATGTTCTTCGTGAAGGTAGGTAAAGATGGAAAGATCATGAAAGCTCTCTATAAGGGTGTTGCAGTATCAGCAATTCTTAGTCTGATCGCATTCTATTTCGTGACCGATTACCTCATGGGTGACATGAGATTGTACTACGCATCCCTTGTGGGTATTATCATAATGGTATTGATGGTAGTATTTACAGAGTACTACACTTCCACAAGCTTCCGTCCGGTAAAGACAATTGCCAAGGCATCCGAAACCGGTGCTGGTACAAACGTCATTTCCGGTCTCGCTATTGGATTTGAGAGTACTGCACTTCCACTTATCATAATCATTGCTGGTATACTTGGATCCTACTTCGTAGTAGGCGGTGCAACTGATCCTGCAATGGGTGTTTACGGTATTGCTATTGCAGCAGCAGCAATGTTGTCAACGACCGGTATGATCGTAGCTCTTGACTCATACGGCCCTATCACCGACAATGCTGGTGGTATCGCTGAAATGGCAAAGATGCCTGCGGAAGTACGCAAGATCACCGACGCACTCGATGCGGTCGGAAACACAACGAAGGCTGTAACAAAGGGTTACGCAATAGCTTCTGCAGCACTCGGTGCACTGGCACTTTTCGCAGATTACAGACACAAGGTTAACCTCGAAGCAGGTTCACTCAGTCTTGACAACCCTATTGTTCTCGTTGGTCTTCTTATCGGTGCGCTGCTCCCATTCCTGTTCACTGCTGTTACTATGAAGGCAGTAGGAAAGGCAGCATTCGCTATTGTTAACGAAGTTCGCCGCCAGTTCAGGGAGATCCCTGGTATCATGGAAGGCACCGCAAAGCCGGAATACGGTAAGTGTGTGGACATCGTAACTGCAGCAGCTATCCGTGAAATGGTAATTCCAGGTCTCCTCGCAATCTTCGTTCCACTTTTAGTTGGAGTCGTGCTTGGTCCAGAGGCTCTTGGCGGATTGCTTATCGGTATCATCGTTGCAGGTCTTCTCCTTGCTCTTACAATGAACAATGGGGGAGGAGCATGGGATAACGCAAAGAAGCTCATCGAAGACGGAGAATATGGCGGAAAAGGTTCCGATGCTCACAAGGCAGCAATTGTCGGTGACACAGTCGGTGACCCGTTCAAGGACACATCAGGTCCTGCACTTAACGCTCTGATCAAAGTCGTGAACATGATCGCTATCCTGTTCTCTTCTCTGTTCATCGGCAAGGGATTGTTCTGATTCGAACAATTTAAAAACGAATTTCGGGTCGGGAATATCCCGGTCCATTTCTTTTCTTTTTTTCTAATATTAGTTTAATTTCATTGCTTTGAGTATATTGTCGAATGCCAAAGCTTAAGCTCTTCATCTTTGATCTTTCAGAATAATGAGGATGGCTGAAGGTCAGTAATAGAAGTTATTATATTTGGAAAAATACTTCTTCCCGTCAGCCAATTTGCTAATAATTCTATATGTATCGATGGTCGATCACTGCTTTACGGGATTAAACGCGATATGGATTTTATCGATTTATCTCAATTTCAAGCATCTACCATCTCAAAGAGAACTCCACGACTTGTCAACTCTTCAGCTATCTCTTCATAGAATATTCCGGTACCTACTACGTTGTCATGTGTGAATGTCTCCACACGTCCTGCAGGACCGCCAACTGTTGTTGTCTGTGCACCACACGAAGGACTCTTGGGAACTCCCAGTACTTTGATGGCACAACCTTCCTGATAGAACTGTTCGATCATGTCTGCAAAGGGTTCAAACAGTGAATGGCAGAATCTCCTGTAATTTGGATTTTCAAGCTGGTCTCTGGTAATTTCCCTTCGGGATGCACCAAGATATATCAGTTCCGGGCATGGCAATTGTATGATATTCCTTCCCTTTGTATCAACCAATGGAGGTGCCTTTATCCCTTTAAGCCTTGAACTTACATTTGCAAGACAGTGCCCGATAACCAGTATTTCCTTCTCCTTATTTTCTTCCAGAAAAATTCCTCCTCACTTGTTATTATTTAATTTCTGTTAGTAATTAAAGATGTGGCAAATATTGTTGTGCTGATGTTAAAGTGATCGGATCATCACAGATATTATATCTATGTAATATTTATATAATGTCAGCTACGGTTTAAGCCTGTCTCAAGGAGCTACTAAAAATGAATGAAGATCTTGGAAGAATATTGAATAAAGGATTCAGCACCTGGTCACATAATTATGGAATTGCTGTTCCTTTCTTTTTGAACATGATGGCATCGCTTTTCATTCTAATGATGGCTATTTTTATAATACCGTTCATTGTAGCTGCAACGTCAATGTCTGATATTGGGAGCGCATCTTCACTCACAACAGAAGAAAGCATGGAGCTTCTCATGTCTCTGTTCTCTGATAATATTGTTTTAGTTCTGGTGCTTGGTCTGATAGCATTTTTAGCCATCTCATTTGTCCAATCATATTTTGAGGCAGGGGCAATCGGAATGGCACAGGCGGCATCCGTGTCAGGACATACTACCTTTAATGACATGTTCCGTGCAGGAAAGGAGAATGTGTTCAGTCTTTTCCTTACCAGGATCATCATCTCCCTGATATTTATCGCGGGGATTGTGTTCATTGTTCCAGGGATGCTCACCATGGGCGATTTCAATTCATTTATTGACAATCCCGAGAACGCCCTTCTTACAAGTCTGTTATTACTCTTCGGATTCTTACTATGGGGTCTTTACGTTCTGGTGATCGACATTATCTTCAGTATTGTCCGATTTGGTCTTGTCCTGGACCGCCTTGATCCCATGGAAGCCCTTGAAAAAGGTTACAGGTTCTTCATGAACAACAAGTTAGTCGTATTTCTAATGTATCTGGTAGTGATCGGGCTCTCCATAGCCATCAATATGGTCGGTGAGCTCATCAGCTATGTGGAAGTACTTGCGAATGTATGGATCTTTCTGAGTTTTGTTCTATCCTTTGCAGTGATACAGCCTCTTGTGACTGTATGGTGGACCCGTCTTTACATGGATCGGACTGGAAAAGAACTCTATGACATAAGCGATCTGCTCGAGTATCCCTGAGAATCAGCTTAATAAATAGGTAATAGAAGAGGCAATAGATAAGATCTACTGTATTCAACTGCGACCAAGCAGTTTACAGGCCTGACATAGTGATGCTGTGCAGGTCTCCCCGCATACACGACATTTTGAGAGTTCGGTCTGAGGGTATTCTTTAGCAATTATTCCCACCGTTTTGTCGAAACCTTTCATAATTGAGTATTTGGTTCCGGGGTGCCTGGCCTCGAACTCATTTATCATATCCCTTACCTCACCCCTCAGGGCTTCATGAGCATAAGGGCACTCGCTCATATCGAAGGGCAGCTCATTGACGATCGCATACAGAGCCACTTCCTTTTCGGGAACTTTTCTCAGAGGTTTTGCACGAAGGACAAGCCCCTCGATCGCCCGTGGAGGTGAGAGCCTTATCATCCTATCGACATCTCCTCCGAGGTGGTTCATCATTATCGTCTGTGCCTCATCATCAAGGTTATGGCCGGTGGCAAGTTTAGTGGCACCGATCTCATTTGCTATCTTGTTCAGGAGCGATTTTCTTAAGACACCACAATAACTGCATGCACCCAGTTTTCTTTCCTGTGCGGTCAGTTCATCAAGTGTCTTATCATACTCATCTTTAAAAGAGCGGACAATATGTCTGATACCAAGTTCGGATGTCAGTTTTCTTGCCTTTGCCAGAGTTTCCTCGCGGTATCCGGCTATCCCCTCATCAATGGTAATGGCCACTATCTCAATATCCCTTCTCACGCCGAATATCTTGTGTAAAAGGTATAACAGTACAACGCTGTCCTTTCCTCCGCTCAATGCCACGGCAATGATGTCACCTTTTTCGATCTTATACTGCTTTCTGATGGTGAGCTTCACCTTGCGTTCAACATCTTCGATAAAGTGTCTCTTGCATATGTGCATACCGGAGTATTTCTGGAATATAATGGCGTCCCTGTTACATTTCATGCATTTGATAGACATTGGGAAGTGCTCCTTTCATTCTCAAAAGGAACTATTATATTAGAACTTTGGGGTAATGGTTAAATTGTAAAAATACTACTCTTCTAAAAATTTAACTTTTTTGAGTTCGAATCCAACCCTAGCATAGCAAGTCGGGGTAATAGGTATCTTGAAAAATAGATACTCAAAAATTTTAAAAGTCAATTCAAAACAAAATATCAAAAATTGTTTAATTCTTGATTTGTTTGATTCATTTGAAAATCATCAATCGTATTTTATAATTGTTAAAAATTTAAGTTTCTTTGTTTTTATCTGATTTTGTTTGCAACATTATTAAAATAGCAGAAAATAGGGGCTCTGTAGAAATCCTAATTTGAATAATAAAAATAACTCTGGCAAACCTGTCAATGTTATGCACTAATACCTTGAATTTAATTTCTTTTAGCTGATTCCAGTACTTTTTTGCTCTAATTTCCTCACCATATTTTCTTTTCAGAACAGAGAACATCATTTCTGCCAGATTTCTATTATGATACAGTTCTTCATCAAATTCCCATATCATTTTTCTACGTTACTTACCTTTGATCTTCTTTCTTTTCCTCTCTCTAAAAAAAATATATTGTTCATCACCTATCAACATACTAAAATTTGTATTTAGAATTTGAAATTAGAATCAACGGTTCGTATATTTTATTAGTAGTGTACACTATTTTTAATATTACTTAAAATTCTACTTTAAAATGTAGAATTTTGGGCTCTGTAGAAATCCTCAATATTCGGACAATAATCCAATTTAAAAATATTGGGAGATGTGTTGCACGACATTGGATTATAATTTCAATAAATGATCTAGTATAGCATGGCGACATACATAATATTTCCTCTGAGTGGGTAAAAAATTTTTAAATTCGGGGGGGCGAACAATTGGGGAATGATAACTCCTTTTAATTAGTGCTAACTGTGTTAACTTTTTGTTTAATTAATTTTTAGGAGGGAGATATCTATGAAGAATGAAAATCCTCAAGGCACGGAAACAAAGAACACCAGTGTTTCCATAGATGAAGTCTTTAGCATAGTTGATTTAATAGAAACGGAAATTAGCAAACATGTTAAGCAACGCGAAACTTACGATGAAAGCCGAGCAGGTAAAACAAGAATAGATAAAGAAACAATATTATCATCAATCGACGAGAACCTATCAATTAGCGATGCGATTCAAAGCAAAATAAATGAACACATATCAATGCGTGTCGCCAAGTCCAGGGTGTATGAACAAAAAGCAGAAGTTGCCTTTAAAAATTTCATTCCATCGAAAGTATCGGAGGAATTGCGTAAAGATACAACTTACATTTCCTCGGGCGATAACCAACAGACGGCTCAGGAAACGATTATCAAAGCCGACCTCACTCAAATGGGGGAAGTGAAATGGAAAAAAGGTATTACTCTAAGCCTGTCAGATAAGGATTTGAGTGAACTTGGAATTCAAAAAGTTGATGACGGGTCTATCGGGAATGTTCAACCAGACAAACTGATGGCCTATATTGAAAAACGAACATTGCAGACTGAATTGTTTGCCAGAGCAGATTTGCTTACCAATTGCAAAGTAAGCAAAGTTGCTGAACAGGCCCTTGAAGATATTATCATTCCTGAACCTGTTGAATACACAGATACAACTCAATCGGATATCTTTGAGCAAAATACTGACAGTGAAGGAAATGAATTAACAGTAGATTCTTTGGTGAAAGACCAAGTTGCCTTGCAAATGAAGCATACCACTTCCCCGGAGGCGAAGTTGAATTTTGGAATTTCGGACCGTGCAAGTCAAAAGGATATTGAGCTGGATACGAAAGGATTCAACATAAGCGGTGGTCCGGCAGATGTGGCTGCTTATCATGACTTTTATGATCTTCAGATTGCTTTCCGCCATATATGGACTGAATTATTCGATCAAGAGTTGGCTAAAAAAGGAAAAGAGCTTTATGAGGAAGCTCTCAAAGAAAAAGACTATAAAGGTATAAAAATACCGAAAGACACGGTTACCTCAGTTGAGGAGCTTAAACAGTTTAAGGACTACTTGCGTCACACCAAAGAAAAAATCGCTGGTGATGATCCAAGATTTAAAGAGGTAAAAACCTATCTTTTGCCGGAAATAACGGCTTTTCAATGGAGCTGTTTGGACGAGCCAACACAAGATGCAATCTATGGTCTAATGCTCAGTTTGAAGGCAAGTTCCTCCACATCTGGTTATGCTCCAGGTGCCGCCGGAAAGGTGGTATTTCAGGAACAAACAGATGCTCGAAAAATACTTGTTACTGCTCTTAATAAAAAAAGCAGAATTGAAAATCTATTTGAAGATCTGGAAGAACGTTTGAAGGGAAAATACTCATTCGATGTTTTTGCAAAAAACGCCATCAACTTTGGTATCCTTGTTAACTATAGGCAAAAGTGGAACCCGCTGAATTATCAAGTCGGTGAACTTGTATCTACTATACCAATGGCTCCAAAGGAAGTACGCCGATATACAAAGAAAAAAGTCGTAAAAAAGAGTAGGGCCATCAAAGAAATAGAGAATGCCTTACAAATCAAAAAAATGGATTCTTCTGATACCTATCGTTCACATGCCGAGATTATTCGCCGTGCCACGAACAAAACAAATTTCAACCATACGGCTGAAGGAGGGGTTAATTTTGCTGTTTGGAACGCAAAAGGAAGCCATAGTATGACAATTGATGCTGCCAAACACTCCTCTCAAACAAAAAAGGAATTTCGCGAAGCCGTATTAAAGGCAGCACAAGAATATAAAAATGAATATAAGCTGGAGATAAATACGACTACCAGTGAAGAATATGAAGAGGCAACATCAGGCGAAATCAGTAACCCAAATGACGAAATTTCGGTTACGTACTTATTTTATGAACTTCAGCGTCGTTATGAAGTGAGCGAAAAAATCCATAAACTGACTCCGGTGGTATTAGTAGCCAATGAAGTACCTCGTCCAGATGAAATTGATGAAGATTGGCTGCTGGCCCATGATTGGATTTTAAGACGAGTGATCCTCGATGATTCTTTTGTTACCGGTTTAGATTACTTATCTGATAAGTTTGTTGGGGATGAGTTGTCAGTGGATGTACTTCAAAATAATCTAGACATCCAGTTGAAAATAGTTGATAAGGTTACACAACAAGTAACTATGACTTCCAAAGCCCTTGAGAAAACGCAAGAGGCTCTTGATATAGCCATGAACAAATATGCTAAGAGTTTAACCAGCAAGAATGAAGGGTTCTTGTCCGACGTTAATACCTTTTTATTTGGCGGAGCATCAGATACGTCCGAAACGATCCTGGCCCGGGCAGAAGCAGCCAAGGAAACATTCCAACGTGCCGAGCGGAAAGAAAAAGAGATGCGCACACGTCTTCAACACGAAGTAACGGCACTAGAGTCTGCGACCAGTAAATACTCTCAAGCTCTTGAAGAACAATTTAATCGCAGAACTGAGATTCTGAGACTTCGAGTGCATGTGAAAGATAATATCCTTTATTATATGCAGGCTATTTGGGACCAGGAACCACCAGACCAGCGGTTTTTTAGACTCTACCAACTTAAAGTCCCAGACATTAAGTATACTCCTGGAGTCAAATCCGCACCTAGTGAAATAGATGTTTGGGTGGGCGGTAAAAAAACGCAATTCATAATCGATTTAAGTATTCCTGCACAAATTGACGTTGATTATAAGAGCTTAATAGAAGTCGCAGACCTTGACAACTTGCTTGGTTACAAAGGAAATTACATGATCTTTCCACTTAAACGAAATAATCCCGTGACCCTCTATATGATGCAGGACTATATGGATCTACAAGAAACAGCACAGCTATGGGATCCAGATGAAGCAGGCAATTACACTATAGATGAATTAAAACAATTAATTCGATGTTATTTTGAGATAAATCCAGGTGCTTTTACAGAGGACGTAAGGAACAAATATAGGGATTTGCTAATTAAGCGCCTCATGGACCCCCACCATGACAAAGAAATCGTTATCGCACCGACAGATTCCCTATATATCGAGGCGTTACCAGGCAAGCATCCAATTCTCGAGGATTTCAAGCTTATCCATCGGGTAGTTGATGTTAAAAAGGCACAATCTGAAGTGCGTCACGAAGAACTGGAGAATATTCGTCTGGCAGCCAGGGTAGTTAAAGGTGAATTTGATGACCCGGACGTGGAGAAGAAGATTGTTATTGAAAGGGATACAGACGTTAATGTCTCGACGGATTCCTAAGTTGAATCCGGATGGTTTTCCATGGCTAATCCTACAAACAACACACAGTCGAGTTCTCGTGGTACTGCAACCACGAGTACGACTCCGGATTCACGATTAAATGCGCGTCCTCATACAGTATTTCGTTACCGAGGTATGAAAAGAGAGTCAGTACAGCGACTTGACAGCTATGCAGCCTCCCTGCGGCAAGGGATGCAAGCCAGCGTAAGAACAATGTCCAATAGTCAACTTTTAGACGAGGCCAAGCTGCTGAACACTCGTCTTTTTGAATCAAAAGAAGAAATTGGTCCGCAGGAAAAAGAAGCGATTGCGGAAACCTTGATATTAATACGACAGGAGCTTGCGTACCGTATTCAAAAGGCTGCAGAACACCAAAAAACGACTCAACCGGTCCTTGAGCATATTAAATGGGAGGGTAAAGGCGGGCATGTCAATGATATCTACCCATTTTTCATGGTTGATTATTGGTCGACCTTTGTAAAAACAAAGTCGCTGTCCAAGTTCATCCTCCCGAAGTCTGCTGAAATCGCCAAATGGACGAATACAAAACTAATAGAAGAAGCAGAAGGACTCAATAATATTTTTCAGAAGTATCTAACGGCGAAAGAAAAAACGAAAAAGAATATAAGCCCGATTGCGGACACATTAATCGTCATGCACAATGATATGGATCGGCGGATTGGGGAGGCAACGAGAAAGCAAATGAAGTTCCCCCCCATTCTCAGAGGAGTTACCTGGCTTAGCGAGAATCTTGCAGGAATTGCAGAGGGAGTTTCCCCGTTTTCAATGATCGATATCTGGAGCTTGTACAAAAGTTCGAAGCAACGACCGAAACGTCTTGTGAAACGATATTCTTTTGGAGATGAGGTAATAGAGGGGGATGTCCCTCAAAAACCAAAGAAATGTATAGTCCCTACAAGAATTACAGAGAAGAAGGCGGCAGATAGAGCGCGAAAAGCAATTGATATTGCCGCTCGCTTGGCGAACTTCAAGGGGGAATTGTGGTATTACTGCATACTGCATCGGATGGGAAAACGCAATGCTGATATGTGGTGGATGGACCAAAATGCGTTTATTGCAGCAGGCATTTTTGAAAAAGATTTGTTGGTAAACTTTAAGTTAAGGATTGAAAAAGATGCAGCAGTTAAGATTACTAAGATAGGGAATTATACACTTTCAACTAAGCAGATAACAAAACTGAACAAAATTGATAAAGATTGGGCACGAAAAATTGTATACCCTGAAGAATTCGGGATGACTAAGCATAGAGCTGATTTGGAGTGTATAAAGCTTGCAAAAGTGTTAGCTAAACCTGAACTGGACAAGTATTGGGTCCAGCATTTGAAAAATAGAAATGCCAGTAGAGAATTACTGAAAATAATAAGAGACTCATGGTGCGATGACAGGATTATCTTGACTAAATTAAGTGAACTTCGCAAGAAAACAGATGATGCATTTTCACAGATGAAGACAATTGAAAATAGTGTGCCTAATTGTGATACTTCATCTACGGCGCCCTATCTTACCAGGAAAATTTGTAGTAGATGGAAAAAAGCGGTAGATGACAATAATTCCTTTCTCAACTGTAAAAAAAAATATGGGGATAAATGATAAGGAGCATATGCCGCGGCTAATCGGGTAGCCGGGAGTATTTCTACCCAACTACTTTTAAGCCGACTAAAAGGTATGCACTTTACAACAAAGAAGGAGATAATTTCAGTTTCTATGAGCATGAAATATCCTATAAGTTACATGGCTTAGGCCATTTGAACAATCCTTTTCCTAATGGTGATAAAGAATGGCATGCTGATATCTGGTTGGATATTCTGCGTTTACATTATGGGATTATAAAGCCAATAAATATTGAAAGCAAGTATTCTTCTCTTTTTGCTACCCCACAACTTACAGTTAGTACTCCAAATGTACTAAGAAGATTTAAGAAAATTAACAAAAGGAAGCCGTGGTCAAAGCGGATAAAGCCTTTCAATTTTTGCAGTGTAGGTTTTCAGGTCATAAAGGAAGCTGAGAAACCTGTCAAGCCTTTAGCTCCTTTTTCCAATGATCCTCAGAAAATCCGAATCATTTCTCTTCCCCACTTTCGTCCATCATCTCATCGCTAACTAAAACACCATCTTCGAGGGTGATCACTCTGTCAACATACTCAGTATGCCAGTGTTCATGTGTTACCATTACAATTGTCTGGCCATGGTTATCATTCAGATCTTTGAACACATCCAGTACTTGTTTTGAGTTGTTGGTGTCCAGGTTTGCACAGGGTTCATCAGCAAACATTATGTCAGGCTTTTTGGCTATGGCTCTTGCGATCGCCACTCTTTGCTTTTCTCCGCCAGACAGTTCATCAGGGATCCTGTCCTCTTTTCCCTTCAGGCCAACCTTTTCTAATGCTTCAAGGGCGGTCTTATAAGACTCCTTTTTTGATTTTCCTTCCATCATGGAAAGCACATAAACATTTTCAGCAGCACTCATCTCATTGATGAGTGCATAGTCCTGGAATACATAACCGACCTGCGTTAGCCTATAATAACTTCTTTCAGCTTCAGGCAAGCTAGAAACCTTTAATCCCCGAATGGTGTATTCTCCGGCAGTCGCATCGTCCAATAGTGCCAGTATCCTCAACAGAGTCGTTTTTCCACTACCGGATGCACCCATAATGGCTACGAACTCCCCTTTCTTTATTTCGAATGAAACACCATTTAGAGCCTTGACAGCAGTTTCCCCTGACCCATAATATCTTTTCAGGTCTTTCACAACGATCATTTTATCTTCCCCATATGGCTTTGAGTATGCTCTCTTTTGATACACTCCATGCAGGAAGTGTTCCGGCTATCACTGATAGTGTGAGCATGGTAATTATGCTTTGAATAAGCAGCATAGGGTCGATAACGGGCCTTATTTCCATGGTTTCGTAGAATACTACCGGATTTGCCTGGAAGTAAAGCATGAGTGATAAGTATAAAGCCAATCCTGCGATTATTCCTAAAGAAACATAGAATGTACTAAGGAACGCATAGGACAATACTATTGATCTTGGAGTAATGCCTATTGCTTTTAAAATACCGATCTCTTTCTTTTTATTAAGTATGTTGATATAGATAATGATAAGGATCAATGCTGCACCCACGATCAAGCTCACGAACTTTGACATGATATCTATAGCACCCATACTTTGCATTGCCTGCTTTATGAGGGTCTCTGATTTATCAGCCCATGTGAAGACCTGCTCATTCACCCCGGCTTCTCTGATCTTGTCCTGGATCTGTTCTTCAGTCCCTTGCTTGTCGATCCTTACAACTACACTGGTAGCTTTGCTCTCTTCCAGCCCATATACTTCTTCGATCTCTTTGTAGTGGACCAGAGCATTAAGGTCAACAAGTTCAAATGTACCTTCCATGATGCCTTTGACCTTATAGGTCTTCTTTACGCCATTGCTGTATGTTACATCAACAAGGGACCCTACCTTGACCTCACCCAGGTTATCGTATATCTCTGATCCGAAACCTGTACCTGCGATCATGGCACCGATGATGATCTCATCTCGGGAAAGCTCTCCCAGGAAATCCCCATCAGTGATAATATATGGATATTGTGATATTTCATATTCTTCTGTAGGAAGCATTCCTGTCACAGTTACTCCCACAACATTCTGTTTATGATCGATCGATGCCCCCACATCGAGTCTCTTCGTTGCAGCCCTTACGCCTTCAACAGCCCGGACCTTCTTCAAGACGCTATCAGCGTTGTTGATGTATGTGTTGTCGCCTGTTGGTTCTATGACAACATCCCCATAAGGGTAGTCCTGCATGAATCCAGTGAATAGAACGGTCATTCCTCCTATCATTGATGGGAGGAACACTAAGTTCATAAAGATGAGCGAGAGAACAAAGACTATGAACACCAGTGTTTTTTTGTTCCCTCTTTTTACACTGCTGGATGCAATAAGAGCTCCCACCCTGATATCGTTTATCATGTTGGAGACCTCTCATTCTTCTTTGTTGTCAGCAGAGTTAACGCTGCCTTCCATTAACTGCTTGATTATCTCATCCTTTGACTTTTTCGTTCTGTAATTATTGTAGATCAGTCCACCAATAACCGCTAAGACGATCAATACGATTGCAGCTGTTCCTGCTCCACTATTACTTTCCAGGACAATAATGTTGATCTTCGTATCGATCTGTTCTTCCCCAAAATCATCACTATACGTAATGGTCACAGGGATCTCGTATTCCCCTGCTTGATCAGCTATAAAAGTAATTACTGCAGGTCCATCCTCATTTGGATCAAGAGTTCCTATGAATGATTCTTTTAATCCTTTGAATGGATGGTCAGCATAGACCCTGATTGAATTTATTGTTCTGTCGCCAGAGTTTTCGATCCTCATGGTCAATTCCACAGTCTCATCCATGTAGGGAAGGACCGGATCAACCTTCACAGATGCAAGGTTCAAACTCCCTTTTTTGTCAAGCACGGTTATTGTGATGTCATATTCATCCTTTTGCATGCCAAAATCATCTTCATACTCTATGATGACAGGTATCTCAAACTCTCCTGACCGGTTTGCCTTGAACTTGAACAATGCAGTTTGAGTGCCATTCATGCCAAGAGTTCCAATTGTAGAGTTCTTAATTCCTTTAAACTCATGATCTAGGCTAATTGATACAGATTTTGCTATTGCTTCCCCAAAGTTCTCTATGCCTAATCTTAAGTCAACTGTATCTCCCTCATAGATATATTCAGGACTGGTTTTGACAGAAGTGATCCTTGGTTCGGCATCTTCGCCTATCACACTGATCTCAACTTCATAATATTTCGTTGTCACTAACTCCATATTTGGATATGTCAATCTCATCTTTATAATATGAGGCCCAGGTTTGGCATCAGAAGCTGTTCTCATGTGGTATATCAGGTGCCTTTCGCTTGTACTATAAGATAATTTAGGAATTTTAGTTACCAGGTCTTCTGTAAGTATAATGTCTGGGGGGATGCTGATTATTTCAAAGGTAATTTCTTCAGGAGCTTTGGATCCACAGCTCTCAATATTAATCCCCAAAGTGAATTCTTCATCGATACCTATTGAACTGGGACTTATTTCCTGTACCTCTGCGTTTACGCATATCTCACCAGAACTTTGTGCTCCAGCAGTAGATATTCCTGTTAAGATAACCGTAAAAACCAATAAGAGCAAATATATCAGTCTTGTATGCTTATCCATTATTTATTCACCTCAGTTCGAATCTTTTCTGTAAATTCAATAAGATCTTTAAAGATCAAGTATAATGCAGCCATTTGCCGATAACGACCCTCGATTATTTTGAACATTTCTTAATATATACTCTTCCAACATTATATATAAAATATCACTGTAGTCGATTATAACGTATTTTGCTATCGATTTCTTGTTTTTGACCATAAAGTAGGCTACTTTATAGTCAAAGCCTATAATAGCAGGTTTACACAATTTTGGTGATTTACTCAGTCCGATATGTTCGATAAATGGTGCTATCCATCGACTGAACAGTTGTTTTCATCAAAACGTTAATTTATGCAGAACGCAATCTTATTCCGATGGATGCTATACTGTCTCTCAACAATGTCTCAAAGAAGTTCGGCAACATGCCTGTACTAAAAGGCATTGATCTGGGCATAAATAAAGGGGAGTTCGTAGCTCTGCTGGGTGCTAACGGAGCAGGCAAGACTACCCTTGTAAAGATCATGTCAGCCCTCTCATCTCCTTCTGAGGGTACTGTTATGGTCAATGGTAAAGACATTTCAAAGGACCAGGGTTCATTGAGGGCTATCATAGGTGTCATTTCTCATGAAACATACCTCTACAACGACCTGACCGCAGTAGAGAATCTGCGCTTCTTTGGACAGATGTATGGTATCGACAGTAAGAAGCTTGAAGCTCGTATCAGTGAACTGTTGGAGCAGGTCGAGCTCGTAAAGAGGGTAGATGATCGTGTATCCACATTTTCCAGGGGTATGAAGCAGCGTCTCTCCATTGCAAGGGCACTTTTACATGAGCCTTCAATTCTTTTTCTTGATGAACCTTATACAGGGCTTGACCAACACGCATCCCGCACATTTGAGAAGGTGTTGCTGGACCTTGACCCAAAGGACACCACAAGACTGATGATAACCCATGACATCAGCAGGACGTACAACATGTGTGACCGTGTTATCATACTTGACAAGGGATGTATTGTCTTTGACAGCCTTATGTCTGAAGTGGCCTCGGCAGAAGAACTGAGGGACATATACTCATCACACGTGGGTGACAATGATACTTTTTGATATGGGATCAACATGATACGTATTCTTCATATTGCAGCAAAGGACCTCAAAGAGGAGTTCCGCACCAAGCAAATGCTCAATTCAATGGTTCTTTTCTCATTGCTTGTCATAGTAGTGTTCAGTATCACATTTGCTCCTATACTTGGCTCTTCTCAAGACGTGGCAATGGTCGCTCCGGGTGTACTCTGGATAGCCTTCATCTTCGCAGGTTCCATAGGCCTTTCACGCTCCTTCGTGGCAGAACTGGAAAACGGCTGTCTCGAGGGTTTGAAATTATGCCCTGTAAGCAGGAGTGCCATATACACTGGAAAGATGATGGCGAACCTGTTGCTGATGCTACTGGTCGAGATCATAACTGTCCCTCTGTTTGCGATCATGTTCAATTACTGCATAACAGGATATTTCTGGCTTGGTATCATAATATTCCTTGGTACTGTGGGTTTTGTCTGTGTGGGAACACTGCTTTCAGCTCTGACAGTGAACACAAGGACTCGGGAAATATTACTTCCTGTGCTGTTATTGCCTCTGTTGCTTCCTGCCCTTATCCCGGCTGTGATGGCTACCGGAAGTATCCTCATGGGTGCATCCTACGGCGATATCTCTCAGGAATTACGGCTTCTGCTTGTATATGATGTCGTTTTCTTCCTTGTGGCACAGCTTGTGTTCGAGTATGTAATACAGGATTAAAACTTATATATCGGTTGAGATGTACTACTTACATTGTTCTAAGTTGATCATCGAGGTTTCCAATGTCGGAGAGTTTTTTAAGAGATAAGTTCCTGCCAGTTCTGTCCGCAACGACCATGTTGCTAGCTATTGGCATGATTATTTTCTACCTTCCGGATATGAAAGGTGCCTCTGGGGAAACCCTTGATATGAGCTTTAGGATATTCTATTTCCACATGCCTATAGCCATAACTTCCTATCTGGCCTTCACGGTGGTATTCTTTTCCAGCGTTCTGTTCTTGAGATCAGGTAACTATAATTATGACATTCTTTCCCGCTCGGCAGCTGAAGTAGGTGTCATTTTCGCGTTCCTTGTTCTGGCAACCGGTTCCATCTGGGCCAAGGCTACCTGGGGATGGTATTGGGTATGGGAGCCAAGACTTACAACATCTCTTGCACTTTTTCTGGTCTATGTTGCTTATATTGTGCTTCGGCAGGCAGTTGATGGTACGGACAAACGTGCACGTTTAGCGTCTGTTTTCGGAATACTCGGTTTTATCTCCGTTCCGCTGAGCTTTTTATCCATACGCCTGTGGCGTTCAGCTCACCCGTTGATGTTCGGTGACACTTCAGGCTCAAGCGGCGGGGGGCTTGAAGGTACTTCCCTTCAACTGACATTAGTGGTGAACGTCATTGCATTTGTCCTTCTTTTCATCACTCTTGTGGTGTACAAGATGCGAAACGAGCAGATGGAAGAAATGGCAGATGAGATCCGAGCTTCACTTGACTGAACGCCTGACCCTGATTTAGCAAAACCTATAAACGAATGGTAGCTGATTAGAATGCATGCTTTTTGAACCTATAACTATAGCAGGATTGACTGTAAAGAACCGTTTCGTTCGTTCAGCGACCAATGAGGGAATTGCTGAATTGGATGGAACTGTGACCAAAGGGATAGGGGACATGTATGAAGACCTTGCCCGGGAAGATGTCGGCTTGATAATTACGGGCTATTCATACGTGGATGTCAAAGGACAAAGCGATGAAAGGCAGCAGGGTATCTATGATGACAGGTTCATCGGACCCTATAAGGAAATTGTCTCAAGGGTCCACAAGTATGGCAGCAAGATATTCATACAGATAGTCCATGGCGGCAGGCAATCGATCGTAAAGGAAGGAGTTCCTCTTTTAGCACCTTCGGCAGTCGAAGATCCAGCTTCCGGTAAAGTTCCTGTGGTGATGACCGAAGAGGATATCCTTGATACCATTGAGAACTTTACAGAGGCTGCAAGACGTTCAAAGGAAGCGGGATTCGATGGTGTTCAGATACACTGTGCTCACGGCTTCCTGTTAAGCAGTTTCATTTCCCCTTATACGAACCGCAGGACCGATAAATGGGGTGGGTCTGTGGTGAATCGGACAAGGATAATCACTGAGATCGTTAAAAGAATTCAGGAAAAGGTCGGAAAGGATTTCCCTATCATGGTGAAGATGAATGCCACAGATGGTTTTGATGTGTCCTCAGGCAAGATCGGGCTTGATGCTCCTGAATGTGTGGAAATTGCCAGCCTTCTTGAAAAAGCCGGAGTTTGTGCCATCGAAGTAAGTGGTGGGATATTCGAAGCAGGTCCGGTTATGTCCCAGAAGGGCATTGATTCTGAAGATAAGGAAGCATATTTTAGGCGTTATTCCAAAATGATCCGTGATACGGTGAAGATACCTGTCATACTGGTAGGCGGAATTCGTACAAAAGCCGTGATGGAGTCTATGTTAAGGGGATATGCTGATATGGTGTCGCTCAGCAGGCCATTTATTGCCGAACCAGACCTTGTTGTAAATCTTAAGGAAGGGAGCGACCGGGTTAAGTGTGTGTCATGTAATGGATGTTTCAGAACGGATGGGGTTTCCTGTACTTATAATTTCAATTGACCCCTTCATTTTTTTTCTTTTTTTCTTTGTTACCTTTTTATAGTTGTCTCGCCTTCACTAATTTATGAGGTTGGATGCATATCTTGTTGAAATGGGTTCTTTTAAGTCACGTGGTCGCTCTAAAAAGGCTATACTTGATGGTCATGTAAAAATCGATGGTTCTGTTGTAACAAAACCTTCTAAAGATGTTTCTATTGATGATGACGTCAAGGTGGATGAAGGGCTTGATATGCCAAAGGGATATTTCAAGTTAAAAGGAATACAGGATGAGACCGATCTTATAAAAGAAGGCGATTCTGTTCTTGATCTGGGTTCAAGTGCAGGCGGTTTTATTGTATTTGCATCTGAGATCGCAGCTGATGTGAGGGGTCTGGAGTTCAGCCGTGAGTTCAGGGAAGAGCTTGGTCAAATAGCTCATGAAAGAAGTAATGTTTCGGTCATGTTCGGTGATGTTTTTACCTTCCCTCTCGAGACCATGGCGCCGGAGCCCGTGGATGTCATCCTGAGTGATATGACCCTTGAACCGGAGGATTCACTAGCAGCCCTTAAGCGTGTGCTCCCATTGCTTAAATTGGATGGGCGGTTGCTTCAGGTGATAAAGGTCTCTAAAAGGATCAAGAGGGAACCTCTGCTTAGTATAATGGAAGGGTTTGGCCTTGAAATTCAGAACGTGCTTGAATCCGAGAAGCAGGAGATATACGTTGTTGCACGCAAGATCGGTGAGGTCGAGGATACGGTTTGATCTTTCGATCTTTGCTCACTCACTCCATCTTATCAATGCTTCTCAAACGTCGATCATTGACCATTCGACCGCTATATCGGTCATTTATTTTTATTGCATAAGTGTTGGTTCTACTCAATATTTGACAAGATAAAGGAGGTCTGCAATGCTTCTCAAGATATATGGGAAAGGTCGTCCATTTCGTCTTTTTGTTGCTGGGCTTCATGGGCAGGAATGGCGGGATACTTCAGATGTATTGTTGAATATTGAGCGCCCGTCATCAGGCACTCTTGCTATACTGCCTGTGGTAATCAGGGGGGACTATATTTCCACGCTGGACGGGGATTATTATAAAGATATGGGGAAACTTATCATTGATTTGGTGAAGGCATATCGGCCTGACATCTATGTCGAGTTGCATTCCTATTCTTCAGATAATTTTCATAAATTGGTCTCAAGCACAAGGATAGATAAAATAGGTGTGCCGGGATTCAGTATTCTGGAAAATAATGTGTTGATGGGTTCAGTTTCCCCTCATATCAGAAGGGATCATTTTCCGGTGGAAGCTTTGTGTCTGACATTTGAGATCGAAAGGTCTGATCAAAGCTCGAAAGAGTTTGCTGCGAAGATGCTTCAAATTGTAAAAGAATGCCGGTCAAGGGATGGTTTCATCGAATATATGATGGAACGCTATCCCAATGTGGCTAAAAAAGCAATAGAAGACTATAAAAAATTCTATGGATCGTAAGGTTTCCCTTACTATCCATTTACATTCCCATTGCGTCGTAGTTGTGGATGTTGTGTTCAGGGTTCACATCCATCATCTGCTGCCTTTGTGCTTTGAGCATGTCGTCAACACGTAATACCATGTTGGCAACCTCGGAAGCGGATTTGATAGCCTGTTTCTTTACCCTGAGGGAATCAACAATGCCGTTCTCGAGAGTATCAATGATCTCTGTTGAGTAAACATCAAGACCAGCGTTCTTTATCTCGGTGTGTTTTGCACGAAGTGCGAGGATGGTGTCTATACTGTCCATACCTGCGTTGATTGCAATTTCCCTTGGAATGCTCTCAAGTGCTTCAGCAAATGCTGCGACAGCAAGCTGTTCGCGTCCTTCGACACTGGTTGAGTAGGCTCTGAGTCCCTGTGCGATCTCGATCTCGGAAGCACCGCCACCTGCAACGATCGTGCCATCTTCGATGGTGTTCTTGATCACGTTGAGTGCATCATCCATTGTACGTTCAAGGTTATCGGTGATATGTTCCGTACTTCCCCTGAGGAGGATGGTGATGGTGTTCGTGTTCTTGCAACCTCTGATGTATGTCTTACCAAGGTCGAATGCACCGATCTGTTCAATGAGGTCTGCGGTTCCAAGGTCCTTCTCGGAGATGTCCGTGATATTCTTGACAATGTGTGCTCCGGTTGCTCTTGAGATCGCTTTAATGTCGTCTTCATTTACACGTCTGATCGCATAGACTCCTTTCTTCTGGAAATAGTCCATTGCGACCTGGTCAATGTTCTTTGTGCCAATAATGACGGTTGCTCCGGTCTCAAGGATCTTGTCGAGCATTGCTTCAAAGTCTGCTTTTTCCTGGTCAATGAACTCTTTCATCTTATCAGCTGAATCGATCTGGAAAGATGCTTTGTTCTTTGTCTTCTTGACAGAGATGTCTGAAGCGAGAATGGCGATCTTTGGTTGCTCCACCTTTTCAGGCATTGCTGAATGGAGGCGTGCCTTGTTAACAACGATGCCTTCAAGGAACTCGGTCTCATCGATCTGTTGTCCAGGGTCCTGTGTGAGCATTATATTGTTCAGGTCGACCTTTCCATCTTCTTCTACTTCGAGTGCAGCATCAACACAAATATTTGAGATATGGTCTGCAAACGCTTCTGAAGACTTGCCTGCAATGGTGGTCTTTGCAATGTTCACAAGGACGTCCCTGTCCTCTTTTGTGACCTGTACTGCATAATTGTCAAGTAATTCCATTGCCTTGCTAGATGCTTCCAGGAACCCTTTGATGATAACTGTAGGGTGGATTCCGGTGTCAAGGAGCCCTTCTGCTTTTTCAAGAAGTGCGCCGGCAAGAACGACAGCACCTGTTGTACCGTCTCCTGCAATGTTTTCCTGGGTCTTTGCAACTTCGACGATCATCTTAGCAGTTGGATGTTCGATATCCATACCTTTTAAGATCATTGCGCCGTCGTTGGTAAGTATGATGTCACCCACACCATTGACAAGCATCTTGTCCATTCCCTTTGGGCCAAGTGTTGTCTTTACTATATTTGCAACTGCTTTTGCTGCTGCAATGTTCATGTGAAGTGCATCCTTGCCCTGTGTCTGTTCCTTTCTTGGATCTATAATTGTTGGCTGACCTAATCCTGCCATAGAATTGAACCTCCTGATAGTCTTAATTATAAGAATTGGTATAGTGGTTTTATTAAATATGAATGAAACTAACTGTGTATGGTTCTATAAATACGTTTCGAACAATTCCCTTGTCTTTATTGCATATGTTCAAAAACTTTAACATACAAGCTGATTTTTACCATATTATGCTTGATTTTGTAGGACTTGGTCTGTTCGATGAAAAGGATATTTCTTTAAAAGGGCTTGAAAAGATACGCAATGCTGACAAGGTCTATGTTGAGTTCTATACTTCCATTCTAATGGGAACTGATCTCGAAAAGATGGAACAGCTCTATGAAAAGAAGATCACTTTGCTCTCAAGGGAAGATGTGGAGCAACATGCTGAGGATTGGTTGGTCGGTGCGAAGGACAGGAATGTCGTCTTTTTGACAGGTGGGGATACCATGGTGTCCACGACACATGTGGACCTGCGTCTGCGAGCAGCGGATATGGGTATCGAGACGACCCTTGTACACGGAGCTTCCATCGCATCTGCTATATGCGGGCTTTCCGGCCTCCAGAACTATCGTTTTGGTAAATCCGTCACTATACCTCACCCTTATGTGAGCAGCCGTGGAGTAAGGGTGGTATCTCAGACTCCTTATGATACTATTAAGAAGAACATCGAAGCAGGACTCCATACGGCTGTTTTCCTTGACATAGACAAGGACAAAGGCTATATGACAGTCAATCAGGCAATGGAGATCTTGCTTGAGGTCGAGGGCAAACTTGGTGAAGGTGTTATGAACGATCGCCTCGCAGTAGGGATTGCTCGTGCCGGTTCGCCATCCCCTGTGGTTAAAGCGGATTATGTTGAAGCTCTTAGGGACTATGCTTTTGGGGGACCGCTCCATATCGTCGTGATCCCGGCAGAGTTGCATTTTGTCGAAGCAGAAGCCCTTGTAAAGCTTGCTGGTGCACCTGAAGTGATCCTTGAGAATGTAGATTGATGGTGAATCACTTTCTTCTTTTTAATTTTATTAATATCCGTTTGTCTATAAAGCACAATAGATATAAATCGTAAGCACCCTTTTTCGTGAGAGAGTAAAAATGCACGGTTCAGTAGGAATTATTTCAGGTGAGACCGGTTCGTTTGGTTTTAACTTCCTTCTTTCAGACAGTACTGCCGTTCATCGAGGGGAATATGTAAAGGCATGGCACGAGTCGGATGGCTGGGTGCTTTGTCAGGTGTTATCCATCAAAAGGTCAAGTGATGTAGCCAATAACAAACATTCTTTCGATGAGGCAAAAAAGGTATTCGATGAACTGAAAAAGGAAAGTAAGGCGAACAAAAGGTCAGATCGTATAGTTGCAGAGGCTACGGTTATAGGAAGTCGTGATCCATCCGGTCTTCTTAGGTCTCCTAAGACCCCGTTCAGCCCTGGAGATGATGTTTTCCCGGCAGACAATGACCTTATAAGCTCAGCATTAGGTCTTTCAGGCAATGAGATGTACATTGGCATGCTGGATGGCACGGACATTCCTGTTCATCTTAGTGTGAACAGCCTTGTTCAGAAACATGTCAGTATCCTTGCAAAGACCGGTAGTGGTAAGTCATACACTGCTGCTGTATTGCTCGAGGAACTGCTTGATCGTAAAGTTCCCCTTCTGATAATCGATCCTCATAGCGAATATGCTTCAATGAAGGATCCTTCTTCGAAAAATGATGGTTTCAAGAAGTTTGGCATATCCCCTAAGGGCTATGGTTCTGATGTTACTATCTATACTCCTGCTAACAAAGTGATAAATCCTAATGCCGATGAGCTTTTCAGATTGAACGGGAACAATCTGACGGCAAAGGACCTGACAGCTATCTTCCCTGATAACTTCACGGCAACCCATATCGGTATTCTCTATGAGGCCATACAGAAACTGCGGGCTGAGATGGAAACCTATACTCTTGATGATATCATCTTCGAGGTCGGGAACAATGAGAGCAAGGCTCGCTGGAACGTGATGGGTGTACTTGAGGATATTCGTGATTCCGATATCCTTTCATCCTCTCCCACTGAGCTCAATGAGCTTATGTGCAATGGTAAAGCATCGGTCATCGATTTCAAAGGGGTGCCTCCGGAACTTCAGAGTATGATCGTTGCACGTCTTTGTAGTGCGCTTTTCGAGGCACGTAAGATGAACACGATACCTCCGGGTATGCTTGTGGTGGAAGAGGCTCACAATTTCGCACCTGAAAGGGGCTTTAGCAAGACCGTAAGTTCTGAGGTACTGCGCACTATCGCATCGGAAGGAAGAAAGTTCGGTCTTGGGATGATGGTGATATCCCAGCGTCCGGCAAGGATCGACAAGAACGTCCTCTCACAATGTGGTACGCAGGTCATTATGAAGGTCACGAATCCAAATGATCTGAAATCCATTAGTAAGGGCCTGGAAGGTGTCAATTCTTTCGTGGAGGACGAACTTATGCGATTGCCGCCGGGTGTCGCCATGCTGGTGAGCAATGATATTGAAAGACCGGTCCTTGTGGACATCAGGGTAAGAAAGTCAAAGCACGGCGGTGAATCTGTGAATGTCTTGAAGAGCTCGAAAAAGGCGCCTCCTGAACCTGTTAAACGTGCTTCTAAAAAAGCAAGTCCTCCTTCTCCGAAGCCTGCATCTGTGGAGCAGAAAGTTCCCTCGAACAGTCCACCTCCCAAAAGGACACCTACCAAAGAGGTGGAGAAAGAAGGTGGTGGTCTTTTCAAGAAGATATTCGGTTCGGAAAAGTGATGTCTCAACGGATGGGTTTATAAAGGCAGTACTTATAGTGGTGTAATTGTGGCAGCAGATCTGAATGAAAAGGTCGAAAGGTATGAACGGCTATTGAGAGAAGCTCTTGCTAAAGCCGATATAATCCCTATCGAGAATTCACATATGCGTACGGTGGCTGAGGATTACAAGAATATGGCCCGCTCCTATTATGAGGACGGTATACATTTTATCAAGTCTGAAGACCCCGTGAATGCGCTTATATGTTTCAGTTATGGGCATGCATGGTTGGATGCGGGCGCACGTCTTGGTGTGTTCGATGTCGATGACGATGTGTTGTTCACAATATGATGATAATTCAATAATTTTATTTTAAATAGAAAACAATGAATGTTTTAAATATAGAGTATTTGGAGAGAATCAAACGATGACAAATTATCATGTTACACTTGAAGCGGCTTGGTTGGTAAGAGATGTAGAAACAGCGGATGATGCTATTGGGGTAGCCATCTCGGAAGCTGGTAAAAGATTGAACCCAAAAAAACTTGATTTTGTAGAGGTCGATGTGGGCACTACTTACTGCCCTGCCTGCAGTGAGCCATTTGGCAGTGTTTTCATTGCAGCTAACACCGCGCTCGTTGGTCTTGTTCTTGAGATGAAGGTATTCGACGCTGAAAGCGATGAACATGCTTCAAGGATCGCTAAATCCGTTATTGGAAAGGCACTTACGGATGTTCCTCTGAACGTTGTGGACGTTGAATCGTTCGACTGAAACGGAGTTTGAATATGTCTGATTCCATCTCCGTTGTGGGCCACGCTGCAATAGACTTTCTTTTTGATGTGGAGGGCATTTCAGGTCCCAATGAATCAAATCCTATTGTGGAATATCGGCGTTTCTACGGAGGTGGGGCAGCCAATATCGTTGCAGCTATTGCTATCCTTGGCGGGAAATCCCAGTTGATATCCGCCGTGGGTGATGATTTTTCAACTTCCGGCTACGAGGGATACCTTGAGTCTTTAGGTGTCGACCTTTCCCTGCTTTTCAGGCTTAAAGGGGAAAAAGGAACGGCTGCATATGTTTTTACTGATCCTTTTCATAATCAGTCCACTTATTTCTATTGGGGTGCTTCTGCAAAACTGAAAGAGCTGGAACCTCCTGAAGTTGATTTTGTCCACCTTGCTACTTCGGAGTCAAATTTCAATGCAAAGATGGCAATAAAAGCGAAGTTCGTGTCTTTCGATCCGGGGCAGGACCTTGTGACATACACAAGGGAAAATCTTGAAACTGTCCTTGCGAATACTGATATTCTTTTCACTAACAAGCATGAGATTAAGCGGGTCTGTGAGATGACCGAAAGCTCTTTTGAGGATATCAGGGCGCAGATCGATGTTGTCGTTGTCACTTACGATGCTGATGGAAGCAAGATATTCACTGCAGATGCTGAATATGAAATTCCTATAGTTCCTGTAAAGGCGCTCGACCCTACAGGTGCGGGTGATGCTTATCGCGCGGGTTTCCTTGTGTCATACAGGCGTGGTTATTCTCTTGATGTATGTGGCAGGATAGGCGCAACAGTTGCTTCCTTTGCAGTAGGGACCGTTGGATGCCAGACCGATCTTCCAACATGGGATGATATGGTTGTCAGGTACGAAAGTAATTTTGGAGCATTTCCATCTTTGGATGGTTAAGTTCCTTTCATTATCCTTTTTTCAACAGGTCGTTGTTTTCCCTAACAACAAATTATTTTTACACATTTCTATACTAAAACCTGTCAGGTAAGGGTTTGCGTTATCCTGTGATCAAAGCAGAATTGATCATATGTAAAAAAAAGTTATCAATACCGTGTATTTCGACACGGTATTGTTGATGTTGTTTATTGTTTGTTCTCAAGGACTGCGTGTGCGGCTGCAAGCCTTGCAATAGGCACACGGAATGGTGAACAGCTGACATAGTTCAGTCCGACGTTGTGTCCGAACTTTATGGATTTTGGTTCTCCGCCGTGTTCTCCACAGATGCCTATCTTGATATCAGGTCTTGTTGCACGTCCTTTTTCGATTCCTATCTTCACAAGCTGACCTACACCATCCTGGTCGAGCACTGCGAACGGGTCATCCTCAAGGATGCCGCTTTCAAGGTAGGATGGCAAGAACTTACCTGCATCATCTCTGCTGAATCCGAAGGTTGTCTGTGTCAGATCGTTAGTCCCGAAGGAGAAGAACTCTGCTTCCTTTGCTATCTGGTCTGCGGTGAGGGCTGCTCTTGGCAGTTCTATCATCGTACCTACCAGATAGTCGAGCTTAATTCCCATTTCTTCCATCACAGATTCAACGACGGTGGTAACGTGTTTCTTGACGAACTCAAGCTCTTTTACGTGGCTTACAAGAGGTATCATTATCTCAGGTACTATCTTCATACCTTCCTTTGAAAGCTCGCATGCAGCTTCGATGATAGCTTGTGCCTGCATTTCGTATATCTCAGGATATGTGATACCAAGGCGGCATCCCCTGTGTCCGAGCATTGGGTTTATCTCTTTCAGATATTCGATACGTTCGCCTATCTTCTTTACCCTTTCTAGTTCTCCCTGTGGTGCGTCAGAAGAGTCGAGTTCCCTGAGCTTATCCATGACTTCTTCGTGGACTGGCAGGAACTCGTGGAGGGGTGGGTCAAGTAATCTGATAGTTACCGGGAATCCTTCCATTGCTTTGAAAATGCCGATAAAGTCCTCTCTCTGCATTGGCAGGAGCTTCTTAAGCGCCAATTTTCTGGACTCGATATCCTCGGCCATTATCATTTCACGCACAGCTGGAATCCTGTCCTCTCCGAAGAACATGTGCTCTGTTCTGCACAATCCAATTCCCTCTGCACCGAAATCACGTGCAACCACAGCATCATGTGGTGTGTCGGCATTTGTCCTTACTTTAAGGGTGCGTACTTCATCAGCCCATTCGAGTATGGTCTCAAGCTCGTCAGTAACTCCCGGAAGGATGAGGTCGACCTCTCCTAAAATGACATTTCCTGTGGAGCCGTCAATGGAGATCATGTCGCCTTCTTTGACGGTATAATCACCAACATTGAAGATCTTCTCTTTCATGTCGATGGTGATCTCGCCGCATCCTGCAACACATGGTTTACCCATGCCTCTTGCGACAACAGCAGCGTGTGATGTCATTCCACCGCGAACTGTCAGGATACCTTCTGCAGCGTTCATTCCACCGATATCTTCAGGTGATGTCTCTGCACGTACAAGGATGGTCTTCTCACCATTCTTTGCCATCTCTTCAGCATGTTCGGCTGTGAACACGACCTCTCCGACAGCTGCTCCCGGGGATGCAGGAAGTCCTGTTGCCATTACTTCGTATGTTGAGGTGGGGTCGATGTTCGGATGCAGAAGTCTGTCTATCTGTTCAGGCTCTACCCTTAAGAGAGCTGTCTCTTTATCGATAAGTCCCTCTTCGACCATTTCGGTAGCTATCTTAATGGCCGCTGCTGCCGTTCTTTTACCGGTCCTTGTCTGAAGCATGAACAGTTTGCCTTTCTCTATGGTGAACTCGATGTCCTGCATTTCCTTGAAGTGCTCCTCCAGTTTCATGTAGATATCAACGAGCTGGTTATAGACCTCAGGCATAGTGTTCTTGAGGGTCTTGATAGGTTGTGGTGTTCTGATGCCTGCAACCACATCTTCGCCCTGGGCATTGATGAGATATTCTCCGAAGAATCGCTTCTCACCTGTTGCTGGGTCTCTTGTGAACGCAACTCCTGTTCCGGAGGTTTCGCCCATGTTACCATAGACCATGCTCTGTACATTGACTGCGGTTCCCCATTCTCTTGGGATGCCGTTCAGTTTTCTGTAGGTTTTAGCACGCTGGTTGTTCCATGAGCTGAACACTGCATCGATGGCCATCTGGAGCTGTTCCCTTGCATTTTGAGGGAATTCCTTTCCGGTCTCATCTTTGATGATCGTCTTGAACTTTTCAACGAGTTCCTTAAGATCTTCCACTTCAAGGTCGTTGTCCTGCTTTACGCATTTGTCTTTCTTCTTTGAAGAAAGGGCGGACTCGAACTTTTCATGGTCGATATCAAGCACTACGTTAGCAAACATCGTGAGGAATCTTCTATAACTGTCATAAGCGAATCGTTCGTTTCCGGTCTTAGTAGCAAGTCCGACCACCGAATCATCGTTAAGGCCAAGGTTGAGGACCGTGTCCATCATTCCCGGCATAGATACACGGGCACCTGATCGTACTGAAAGGAGAAGTGGGTTCTTTAGGTCCCCGAAATTCTTCTTTGTTCTACTTTCAAGTTGTTTGATAGCGTTATCGATATGCTCTTCAAGGCCTGGAGGGTACTGCCCGTTCTTAAGATAGAGCGTACAGACCTCCGTTGTGATCGTAAAGCCAACTGGCACTGGAATTCCCAGATTTGACATTTCTGCGAGGTTGGCACCTTTGCCCCCAAGCAGGTCTTTCATACTGTTTTTGCCTTCAGTTTCGTTGTTTCCGAAAATGTACACAAATTTATTATCTGCCACTAAGTTTTCCTCCCACTGGAAGATATTTGATTAAGGGTTTGGATAGCGTTTAATGCTTGCAATGATCATGTCATTTAAATGAAATTATTTTCATTGCCCGAAGTTATACGGACATGGATCTCATTGGACATATCTAGACGACACTGCCGTTTATCGTGTGATTACTCTTAAGTGTTGTC
>JAIORJ010000219.1 GCA_021108185.1 Methanococcoides sp.
TCTTGTGAAATTGATACTTGAAGAACTTTCATTTTCTGAAGCTAAAAAGCTTCTTGATAATTATTACTTTACGTATAATTTGAACGAAGCTCTTGTAAGGGAAGTGCTGTGTGAGAAGAATGTAAGCATAACTCGTCATTTTTCATTCATAGATATAGATTCTACTAATATGAAAAATCTTGTAAAGACATACAATAGCAATAACCCTGGTGAAGAAGCATACTTAGAAGACAAAGATAGTGTTGATTCACAATACAGGAATCTAATATCTAAATACGAAAAAAATAACAAAAAAAATGAATCTGAATATATGCAGTACTTAAAGCAATTTTGCGATCAATTTGAAGCAGATATTAAGGATCAAAGCTTTGATGTAAAACAGTATTATTTCAGAGATCATGATCTCTACAATATTTCAAGATCAAGATTTTTAGAACATAGGAACATGAGGAATCATTTTAGTTATTCTAATTCAATTGGCCCTATTGTTCCACTAACCCTAACATTCCCAGTACTAAAAAGTGACTTTTATGAAAGAAACAATTTGGACAAAATAAAGGAAGTAAATTTTGATACTTTTTACTCTGCATGTTATGGAGATCCTTATGAAACATATATGAAATATCCCTCTTGGATCATAAAAGAGATCATCTCCATTAATCCATTTTTAGACGAATTTATGGACAAAGTATACTATGATTCCGAAAAATACAACTCATTACGTGAATTATCAATTAAAAACACAGATTTCGTTGGTCAAATTGACACAAAATTCAAGCGATGCTGTGCCCATTTGAATTTTTCTGAAATAAAGAACGATATCATCGATTTACAAAACCAAACGGTTGAATGCTTGAATTCGATCAAAAACAAAGACATTGAAGATGTAATTGATGAAAAATCGATCATTATCAACATGAAATTTGGATCTATTATTAGACTACTTGATAAAACTAAAAATATTAAAAATTTGAGTGATCAATATATCGAAAACAATTATGCATCCTTATTTGAAGAACATTATTCTGTATTTGAATATGAAAAGTTGATACTTCCAATATTGGCTTTGATCCACACATCTCCACGAGCATTAAATGAGTTCCTCAATGGAGACTGGAAACCATTCAATTTAATGTTTCACAATCAGCGAGATACAGACAACAGTGAATTCCTAACTAAGCTTATCCATATAACATTGGTCGATGCAATGTGTACCTCAACAATATTCAAAAAAGGTATTGTAAATGCATTTTCTTTCAACTCATCTGTTGTGAATGGGTTCGATATGTTTAGTAGAACTGCAAAACAAAATGATATCGACTTTGCAGAACATAAAATCAATATAATGGGTGAATATTACGGTGAACTTTCCTATAAACAATTACGAAAAGAAGAATATAAGCCACTAAGTATCCAGATGAAACAGATATATGATTTATATATTTCACTGTATTATTCAACCAATGCCAACGATGATCAGAAAAAAATATCATCATCTTTATCATTAAATCTTATTCCGGATGTTGGATTTCAGTTCTTCACCGTTCATAACTTGAAAGATGCTATATCTCTTATTAAAAAACTAAGTGATACAAGAAACTCATTATACAGCCATATTAGGAGCCTTCTTTCTACTAAGATGCAAAACATCGTCCTATATTGTGATATTTCTTCAGAGCCTTCCATTAAACTAAAAGAAGAGCTTCTAGACGAATTAAGTCATGTTATGCTAAAGCCAGAACTTTATAAGAAAGGTATTTTTGATAAACTTTTACAATCCGATGAAAAAGTAAAAGATGCAGTGGAGTACATATCCGAATCTAATGTCTCATTCAAAGACATGATTCAATCAGTACATGAAAATTCAGGGTCATCTCTGGCTAGACAAATATTAATTTCAAACCAACAGATCCTACACAAAATATTCAAAGATGAATTTGACTATGATGAACGCTATTATTGAGTTATTAGAAAATCTAAAACGAAGTGAAATAGATTTTCTTCATTTTTTTGTTTAAGCATCGAAATATTTAAATGTAATAATGTAGAAGTTAAATTTGACAAAACTAAAAAAACAACAAAAATCAATTCGTAAGATCTTTTAGGTTAACTAATGCTACAAGCTAGCATTCTTCTAACGTTTAGGATAATATGAATTAATTTTTCTTATTTTTCTTTTTTTGTTGCAAACATTTACTCGAAAAAGGAGTTTAGTAAAATGAATATAGCAACAGGCAGACTTGCCCTTATAGAAGACAGAATTGGATATGAATTTGAAAATAAAGATCTGTTCAACCTGGCATTTACACACAGATCAGCCAATCCTAAAACGAACAATGAAATACTCGAATTTGATGGCGATAAAGTATTAAATTTTGTAATTGGAACTTTCCTTTCCAGAAATTATCAACTTAATGAAGGAAAGCTCACGAAATTAACAAGCTATTTTGTTAACAACAAACATGTACTTCCAAGCCTTTGTCTTGAACTAGGATTGGATGAATTTTTGTACATTACAGACTACGAGAGAAATAATGAACTAAGTCGTAGAAAATGGATACCTAGTCTTTTAGAAGCACTAATTGGAGCAGTTTATCAAGATTCTGAAGATGATGTCGAAATAACAAAAGATCTCATTTATAGGCTCTATGGAGAAAGACTCGAGCTCGACAATGAAAAAATAGAGAAGATTCTTCGTAAATGTGATCCAATAAGTTCACTAACTGAATATTGTCAAAATCTGCATTTTTTTGAAGTTTATGCAAAACGAGTTGGAGGATCAGATAATGCTCCAAAACACCGCGGATATGTTGAGATGGGGGCTCGAGACTATGAAGGTGATGTGATTTTAGGTGCACAAAGCCTGGCAAAAGAAAATGTATGTGAAAAGGTCTTGGCTGATCTCAAACTAATCTAATAATATGAATGGGACAATCCCATTCAACTTTTTTTAAAAAATGTATGGTCTAATATCAATTATTTCTACCTGGTCTTTGAACTTATGATAATATTGTGATACAGTCTTGATATCTAGATATTTCTCTTCAAACTCCGTCTTTAATGTAGTATTTTTACTAAGGACACTCTTCACGCTTCTATTCATGAAAAACGCAGCGTGCAAACTCTTCCTCACTTACAAAACCACATACTTCAATTTCATCGATTTAATCAGATTTTTCTTTTTCCTTCACTCATCGAACTCATCTACGTAGCCTTAAATAAAACAAAACAAAACAAAACAAAAACAAATATGTTGAAACTTATAATATTAATTTTTAAATAAAAGAATAACTTTTTATCACTAAAGCCCAAAATTACTAATGTGATCCCGAAACTTTACTTTTATTCCTTTGGTGTCTGGGTGCTGTTCATCATACCTGCCATACTAAACGGTATATCAATAGAGCTTTATGCACCTTATACAGGTGAACTTCTTGCCCACCAGATAAGTTCGGTGATCTTCAGCGCAGTCATATTTACAGTTACCTATGTTTTCCTGAAACATTCGAGTGTTTCAGGGACATCCAGGCAGTTCATTTTTGTTGGGCTGATGTGGCTGCGCCTGACAATATCCTTTGAATTCTTCTTCGGACATTTTATTATAGGTTACTCCTGGCAGCGCATTTTATATGATTACAATATCTTCGAGGGACGCATCTGGTTGCTTGTGCTGATCGTAACAGCGACATCCCCCTGGCTTGCCAACAGGATACTGTCCCAAGGTCAGGCAGGAGTCTGGGATCGCTGATGTTGGTGAATAGCACAATAACTCCCAACATGGGTTTAACGAAGATCCTCTGCCAGTTTTTTACCAGCTTCAAATGCTTTCTTTAGAACTTCAACATCTTTTGAGACAACTCCCCGATCGAAACAAGCAGTCACTGGGAACTTTTCGATGTCCTCGTAACCCAAGGCTTCAAGGGGCATTTCCATAGCTTCGAGTGCAAACCCCATTTCTTCGATCTCTAATTGTTCACAGATAGAGAAGACGATCGCTTTTCGACCTTGGTCCGCAAGTTTGCTTGAATACTGTCTAGGGCGGTCATTTGTGAAATTATAGTAAGGGTATAACCTATCGATGAAGGATTTCATAGACGATGTTATGTTGTAATTGTAGGTAGGAGACCCAAGGATAAGACCTTTTGCGGCTTCGATCTCAGGATAAAGGAGATCCATCCCATCGTGGAATTGCGTACAGGTCCCAGCTTTTCTACAGGCTTCACAGCCAATGCAGGATTCAATGGAATAATTCCTCAACAAGACTTTTTTTGTATCAGCTCCTGCTGATTCTGCCCCTTTTAAAAAATTGTCAAGCAGGATATCGGTGTTTCCGTTTTTCCGAGGACTCCCTCCGATCCCAATAATTTTTACTTTGTCCATCTTTTAACCTCATATTTTTCAATTTGTTCTTTAACAAACGATCTGCTACTAACTACTTGTTCTGCAAAACAATATAGTATTTCTTATTCTGACTGGAAGAAGATGGGATTTTCAAAAGGCACTTTGCATTACATGAAGTAGAATGCGAAAGATTATAAGCCGTTTACTCTCAATGCTCATGTTAGAGAGGGTAAAGCCGTGGAAAAATTATTGAAGGAATTGAAGGTTAATTTACCACTAGTAAATTTACCAATTGTTAATTTATCAGTAAATCAAATAGTAATAATAGTAGATCGATATGTTGCGAAGGTGTAAAATTCAAGAAGTTTTAAAAATATTGGTAGAGAGATAAAACTCAACTAATTCTTAGCAATAGGACCCATCTGAACGATAAATATCTATCAGCTCATTGATATCTGCAATAGATGTTGGTCCCTGTGTACGGTAGTCATCAATTGCCGCATTCACTTCACCAATATCGATCACACAGTCCTTATTTTCATCGTATGGATTGTATGTAAATAAACACAATGGCAGATAGTCGATGTTGTTCTCATCAATTACGTATGGTAAATCGCAGATCCCATCCCCATCTAGATCTTCACCGACCTGGCTGAAACCTGTGCCATTCGGATGTGCCCAGAAGTTTCCGCCTAAGTATGGGCCTCCAACAATGTTTGTGCCTGCTGTTTTGGTGGTGTTCAAGGTGGTGTATATGCCGAGATAAGCCACATCAATCTGAGCATTCATCGTGTTGTTGAAATAGTTGTTAGCTATCTTTCCGTAGGAATTTCCATGTATCTTGATTCCAACTTCATTCCCATATATGGTGTTGTTGTAAATATCGCCGCTGCCAAAGTCCCATATCCTAATTCCCACACCATTCTCATATATAGTGTTGTTAACCAAGGTGACGTCTGCCTGGCCTTCAATAGTTATTCCAGTACCAGAGCAAGAAAACACTTCGTTATTCTCTAAAATACCTTCACTATCGAATAATCGTATTCCTCTCGAAATTACGGTGTTATTGATCACGGAAATGTTACTACCACCCGCAAAAATTCCCCCGTCCGATATAATGTTATTTCTCAGTTCGCTGTGTAAGGATTCTGAAAAACCTATCCCTCCACCACCTGTTACATTAAAACCGATGATGGTCACGTTATTTACATTTTCGGTTAAATTTCCAGCATGGAAGACATAATCATCCATCCCCAGAACACCCTGGACAGTGGTAACATCAGGTCCGGATTCTGCTATAATGGTCAGTTCTTTGTTTACATCCACGTTTTCGACATACGTTCCCGGGTAAACAAGGATTGTATCCCCATCAATTGCAGCATCTACAGCTTCCTGTATCGTGGCATATCCACCATCGCCCACATAAAGAGTATCTGCTGCAGCAGTTCCCATGGTCATTAATACTAAAACAATTCCAATACAAATCAGTATACTTTGTTTAATCATTTCCGCACCCCCCACCAAATAATTAAAAAGATAAATACCGAATTAAATCTATATTTAAAAATGATTTTCAAAGCATATATCCTTTTGTTAGAAATTAAATCAGTACCAATTGTTACTACTTTTAGACATAGATTAAATTCTTTTTAACAAAAATTTAGCGTACAAACAAATCCGATATTTTACTCCCTTATATGTCCCTGAATGATTTTGCGATGGATAAGATTCAAACCTCAAGCTCTCACGAAATACAATTGCTGTCTATCTGGACAATACTACTCCATTTCACCCTTCATCCTCTGTATCAAATCATAACAATGTTTAGCAGCCACTCCAAATTGCTTCTTCAACAACTTGCAGAATTAATCAGTCGTGATGCCATCATACACATGATTAATTAATTCATAAATAATACAGCTTGCAAACTTCTCTTCACTTAAATGATAGCACACTTCAAGTTCATCGATATGAGCAAAAGGTTCCTTTTTCTTATCTTAGAAGAGGTTAGCATAAGATGAAAGTCTGAGGAAGGCCATCAGAGCAATGGATACTGTAAGGGTGGCAATGAATGCCCCGTTGCCATCGATTTTAAGTCCTTTATTTGTCCATTCAAGGATACTGTCTTCTTCATCCATTGTAGAACCTGCGTAGTATGTGTCCATTTCTTCTTTCCTCCTAATTTTATGGCAATGAGTATCTATCACGATTAATCATTGCACACATCTATAATGATTAATCGTTTATTAATGTTTCGGAGTAAAGAATTATTTGTATAATTCATATTTTTCAAACTACCTATGTCTTCTCACATCAATTTGCAGAACCCCCTTATCCTGAAACGGATGTCATGATATGCCATCCACATTCTTTTTTATACCATTCAAAAGACTTTGTAACATTTTAAAGCCGTTGTCCATTTTGAGCCCTCAGTCCATTTTACACATCAGGCGCCGATTATAACGGGATTGGGCTATATCTGAACGACAACAACCTATCTATTAGATCAAGAGTTCCTGTTTCTTCTACTCTTGATCGACTCCTTTATGACTTTTTGAAGATTGGGGTCTTCAACACACAGCAAGTCGGGGATATAGTTAAGGGAAATTGTGGGGGGACTTTGATGAGTGATCTATCTATCGAGAAGGGGCTACTGGAGAGTGAAGAGATATACAAAGCGTTGTTTGAAGGTACTGCCGAGGGAATACTTGTTGCAGATATTGAAACAAAAGAATTCCTGTTTGCCAATCCAGCTATGTGCAAAATGTTGGGTTATACAGAAGAAGAATTGATGCAAAAAAGTTTACTTGACATTCATCAGGAAAATGATCTGAAATGTGCGATCTCTGAATTTGAGAGCCAGGCACGAGGGGAGAAAACCTTATCGTCATCCAGACCCTGTTTGCGAAAAGATGGAACAACGATATATGCAGATATTAACACAACTAATGTCTCGATAAATGGAAGAGAATGTAATGTAGGTTTCTTCACAGATATCACCGAGCGTAAGGAAGTGGAGGAAAGGCTCAAATGGGAGTTCACTGTCAACAAAGCACTAGCGGAGTTGGCGAATGCACTTATCGATCCTAAAGAAATCGTAGAGAAGATTTCAGATATGGTTCTGGATATCGCCAAGGATCTCACTAAGAGTAAACATGGATTTGTTTCTACCATTGACCCTGAAACAGGTGCCAGTGTTGCACGTGGCCTTATCGAGATGATGGAAGTGTGTCAAGTCTCTCTGGAGAACAAACGGATTGCTTTCCCGATAGGTGAGGACGGAGTCTATCCCAGCCTCTAGGGGCATGCGTTGAACACGAAAAAGGCGTTTTATACCAATTCTCCTCGGACTCATGAAAAATCCGTTGGAATACCAAAAGGGCATATCGTACTCAACAATTTCCTCAGTGCTCCGGCGGTGGTACGGAACGAACTATTTGGACATATCGCACTTGCCAATTCCGAAACAGGTTATACAGAACGGGAACTTAATGTGATCAAAAGGATTGCTGATCTCTATGGCCTATCAATGGAACGCAAGCAGATGGAAGAAGCTCTACGTAAGAGTGAGGCCAGTTTGTCCAATGCACAGCGTATTTCTCATGTTGGAAACTGGGATTGGGACATTGTTAACAATAAGTTAAAATTCTCAGAAGAGATATATCGCATCCTTGGGATGGAAAACCAGGAATTCGGGGATACCAATGAGGATTTTTTAAAGTTCGTCCATCCTGATGACGAGTTGTTTGTTCAAGATAATATAAATATGGCAATATATGAACATAAACCGTATAGTATTGATTACCGCCTTCTTTTGCTCGATGGCTCAGAATGTATTGTTCATGAGGAAGCCGAAGTTACGTTTAATGAAACCGATCAGGCCATTCGAATGTTTGGGACTATGCAGGATATTACTGAACGTAAGAAAGTGGAAGAAGCCATTCAACAGTATGCATACATTTTCGAGAATGTGCGAATAGGGCTTTATGTCTATTATTTAGAGAACTTAGATGATGATAGAACTCTCAGGCTGATAGCTGCAAATCCAGCAGCTTCTGATTTTACAGGTGTTCCCAATGAAGTTATCCTTGGAAATACTTTAGATGAGATTTTTCCCGGTCTCAGAGAGAAGGATATTCCACAGACTTATGCAGAAGTTGTTCGGACTGGTCAGTCCAGAGTCTTGGAAGATATTTACTATGGTGATGAACGAGTTCTTGAGAATACATTTTCAGTCAAGGTCTTTCCCTTACCAAATAATTGTGTAGGGGTAGCATTCGATAATATTACCGAGCGCAAGAAAGCAGAAGAAGCAATGGTCAATGCTAAACTTGTTGCGGAAGCTGCCAACAAATCCAAGGCCGAATTTATTGCAAATATGACCCATGAGCTAACAACACCCCTTAACGCTGTCATCGGATTTTCTGAAATGTTAATGCTGGGAACTTTCGGAACGCTCAATGATAAACAAACAAGATATGCGAACAATATTAATTCAAGCGGAAAGCATTTACTGGATCTGATCGACGATATTCTTGACCTTTCTAAAGTTGAAGCTGGAAAGATGGAACTTCATATTAATGAATTCTTTGTATCCGATGCTATTGATGAAGTAGAAGCATTGATGATACCTATTGCATCACAGAAGAATATTGACCTGACATGTAACATCGACATTGAAACACCTACCATAAAAGCAGACACAATAAAATTCAAGCAGATTCTTTACAACCTCGTGAACAATGCCATTAAGTTCACGGATCAAGGAGGTTTTGTAATTATTGGAGGAAAAATATCAGAGGACCTTGTGCATATTTATGTAAAGGATAGTGGCATTGGCATTTCACCAGAGGATCAGGATAAACTGTTCAACCCTTTCTTTCAGGCGGATTCTTCAAGTACCAGGGAGTATGGGGGTACCGGTCTTGGCCTTGCCCTTATCAAGAAATTTGTTGAAATGCACGGTGGAAAAATCTGGGTTGAAAGTGAAGTTGGAAAAGGTAGCACATTTAGATTTAGCATACCAACTAGTCTTAAAAGCACATCCCATTGATCAATATTAGCTCGAATGCAACTGCTTGGGTAGACAGCATTTGTACTTTGTCAATCCCTGATCACAGTAACTCACTCTTTTTTATTTTCTCTGTCAATGCTACTCCAACTGCCTGGGCGATACCGTCATCAATCAAAGTATTGCTACGGTTTGATCGATCTTGATGTTTAAATTTAGGAAAGAGGATCTCTACTTATGAATTCATCTGATCCGCTCGTACTCACTTCCTCTCATACTCAAAATAACTACAGACATCCCCATCACACCTTATCACCCTCCCCTTTACCTTACCCTCAATTATGTCAAGTTCTATGGCGCTGGGTTCAGCAACTCCAGGCACTATCGCACTGCCAGGAGAGAGCAGGAGTACCTCATAATCCTCAATGATCGGATGGTGGAAATGCCCGAAGATCAGAACATCCACACCCATCTCTTTTGCCAGATAGCGCAGGCCGTCCGGGTTATCCGATGTAAGTTGGCCTTTGTGAATGACCCCTACCCTGACACCCTCAACCTCAATTACCTGCCTTTCAGGCAAAAGTTCCATCAATTCAGGTACATCAGTATCTCCGTGGACTGCCACAAGCTCTCCTAAACCTGCCAGTTCATTGTAACATTCCAGTGTCTCAAAATCCCCTGCATGGATCAATATATCACTGTTCTTCATAATTGTGACCAGATCATCCGGCAACAATTCAACCAGCGACTGCCCAGGTTTGATATGCGTATCTGATAAAATGATTAGTTTCATGTTTCCCCCATTAACTTATTAAAATCTTACATTACTGGCATATAATGATTCCCCACACAAAGACGAGATACATTGTTGCAATGTGGGTAATCGCTCAGTATAACATGACGATGATCTTCTTTCTTCGATGCCTACTTCTCGCAGATTTCATTGTGATCCCCTGTCAGTTGGAACCCAAAGTATCCTGTTGACAAGCCAGGGGGATGTCGCTGTTACGATCAGCACAAGCAACCAGATGCGTCCCTCGAAGATATTGTAATCATATAAAATGCGCTGCCAGGAGTAACCTATAATAAAATGTCCGAAGAAGAATTCAAAGGATATTGTCAGGCGCAGCCAAATCAGCCCAACATAAATGAACTGCATGGATGTCCCCGAAACACCTGAATGTTTCAGGAAAACATAGGTGGCTGCAAATATGACTGCGCTGAAGATCACCGAACTTATCTGGTGGGCAAGAAGTTCACCAGTATAAGGTGCATAAAGCTCTATTGATATGCCATTTAATATAGCAGGTATGATGAACAGCACCCAGACACCAAAGGAATACAAATAAAGTTTCGGGATCACATTAGTAATTTTGAGCTTTAGTGATAAACAGTTATTCTTTTATTTACAAATTAATATTGTAAGTTTCAACATATTTGTTTTTGTTTTGTTTTGTTTTATTTAAGGCTGCGTAGATAATAAAGGAGCCTTCCGTAAGACCGGAAACTCCTTTATTTAATCAGCTTTTTATTATTCTCCATTTTACAAATTCGTGATCACAGGTAAATACCAATCATACCATTTTTTATCCTTCAAACTCATTTTTTTGAGTTACTTTTTCCAACCAGTATCAACTTTGAATGTTTACATCTTCGACACAAGCCCGTAATATCTCAGCCACGCTCCATGCCTGGGAAATGCATCCATCTGGCCTATGCGGAATATCACCATCAAATATCTCGGAGATAGTTCCTATCCCAGCCTCATCAAGATGAGGTCCAAAATTGAGTAATAATTGCCTGCAATATTCCCGGCTTGAGGGAGATCTGTCGTGCACCTTTGCATATGCAGTAACAAATGGTCCGAGTAACCAGGGCCAGACCGTACCATTATGATATGCACGGTCCCGGGAATCTCTGTCGCCCCTGCATCTTCCAATATACCGACTGTCATTCGGTGATAAGGTCCTCAGACCATAGGGAGTCAATAGTTCTTCACCGACCCTTTCAACGATCATTTTCTCCTTGTCAGGATCAAGCATTGTGTAGGGCAGTGATACTGCAAAGATCTGGTTCGGCCTGATGGATGCATCTTTACTGACAGACATATCCCCATTCACAGATACGTAATCATAAAGGCACTTCTCCGTCGGGTTCCAGAAAGTATCAACGAAGTTGTTCTTTACCAATTGAGAGGTTTCAAGATACTGCTTTGTGTCTGCACCCACCAATTCCCCCAGCCAGTTTGCAATGTAGAGGGAATTGTACCACAAAGCGTTGATCTCACAGGCTTTTCCGGTCCTCGGTGTTATCTCCCTATCACCGATCTTCACATCCATCCAGGTAAGCTGACCTTCATGCTCAATGAGTCCGTCCTCATCCATACGGATTCCGTATAAGGTCCCCTCAATGTAGTTATGTATTATTGACCCAACCGTATCCCACATCTTTTTAACAAATTCGGTATCCTTGGTATAGGAATAATATCGCCCAAGGGAATGGATGAACCAGAGGGAAGCATCAACTGTATTATAGTCCGGAGGAGAAATCCCGTCATCTGAAAAACGATTTGGTATAAGGCCTTCTGAGCAGTGTTCCGAAAAGGTGCTCAGAATCTCTTTTGCATCATTGAACCTTCCTGTCACAAGAGTAAGTCCCGGAACCGAGATCATCGCATCCCTTCCCCAATCCGCAAACCAGTGATAACCTGCGAGTATCGTTTCTGAACTGGTAGAGTTGCGTTGCACAATGAAAGAGTCTGCAGCACTGACGAGCTTCTTTGCGAGATCATCTGTTAAATTGCAGCAGTCCTGCAGAGAGCTTTGCCTTGAAAGTTCCCTTTCATATTCAGAATTAACAAGTTCAAGATCAATGTCCATATTTTCTGAAACAGAGGTCGAAGCTACAACATACATTTCACTCACATGATCCGAGACCTGTCTTTCAAAATGACCAGGGTTATAGAGATCATCCTGATAAGCTTCCCCTCGCTCACGTTCGATGTCATATTCTAGATTATAGTACCATTGTGATTCCTGTCCATATTGCATATTGGACCGCAGTTGCAGAACACCATCAACAGTTCTCAACTGAACTCCTGAAGCATCATGCCTTTCACTAAAACTGATCTCATCTGCCCTTTTAAGCTGGTGGAAATCTCTGTTGGTCACAAGAGGCAATATACGGAAAACAAGGTCCTCATTATCAGGATTTATTAGTTTGTACCTGACAATTGTGGTGTTCTGCCCATGGATCATGAAGATATTCTTTATCAGCTTAATGTTCCCGATACTGTACTCAAAGGTCGGTAGCGGAGAAGCCGAAAAACGCTCGAGATATTTGAAACCTGAAGGATACACTGTATCGGGATACCTGTGGACTGCAAGACGATGGACCGCATTTCCAATAACGATCTCTTCATCAAGGGAAGAAAGCAACACCCTACGATCAACAGGAGGATTTGCAGAAGCGATCAGTAGACCATGGTATTTTCTGGAATTCTCACCAATAATAGTAGATGATGCGTAGCCTCCAATGCCGTTCGTGATCAGCCATTCCCGTGAAATTGCGGATGTAGGATCAAATTCACCAATATATGTTGCATAGGGGGACATAAGAATTACACCTTAAAATATATTCAGTTCGAACTCGAACTCTTTCACGCTTTTTTCAATTCATTCAGAAGCAGAGCATTTTCGATAAACAGTGCACAGCTCCAGCCTAAAGGTCTGGCCCATGCAGCTTGTCCGGTGTTCTTGTCCACCTGCTCGGACAAGAGACCGGTGCTGGTAGTGCTTCTAATTGTCCATTTAATGTATTCAATTGCCTTATTCACCAGCAGGTCATATTCATCATCCCTTTTCTCCAGCGATAGGGCAAGAGTGAGCAAGGCACGGGAAAGCCATAATGTTGTCACAACCCACGGATTACCATCTATATAGTTGTCATTTTCATAACGTTTTATCCCAAAATACCCATTTACCGGAACCCTGAGAGCATTTTCAATATGCTCTATCATTGAGAGTATCATGGTCTTTTCATCAGGATCGTTCGGTGAAAGAAGAGCGAAGGGAATGAAAGTGCCTATCATGCTCGAATCCACGGTCCTGTGGATATTGTTGTCAATGATACCCCGGGAAAAATAGCCTTCCTCAAGCCACAGTTTCTCAATGGTCTCCTTCCTGACCAGTTCAGCCCTGTCGAACCATTTTTCCGCAAGCATCGGTTCACCATTTTCCCTGGCCAGATGGGCAGCACCTTTCAGACCGGCATAGATAGCAGCATTCGTATAACTGAATATGCCTTTATCGGATTCCCACAGGCACCTGCATGGATCGTGAAGACCCTGGACAGTCCTTCCCATGAGATATTCTGCACCCCCAAGCACCGTTTCCCACATGGTTTTAAGAAATTCAGATCTTTCAGCTACTTCCAGTTTTAGATAATAGTGATCAATTGCATAAACCGTTGAACCGGTCTCATCTATCTGCGTGGAATCATCAAAATTACCCCAGGAAGGAGCTTGTTTTCCATCAAGCCAGTATCTCTGGAACCACGAACCATTAGGAAGTTGGGTTCTTTTACACCACCCAAAGAACTTTGTCGCAAATTCAGGATAACCGGCATTCAATAGAGCAAGAACGACTTCTACCGTATCCCTGTTCCAGCAGAACCCATATCCCCCACACATCTCAAAAGCAGGGTCGAACTCAGGAGAAGCTACAAATGATCCCTCATCAGGGTCATTCAGTAAGTTCAGAGAAAGTAATGAGCGAACGTATAGGCTATTGACCTCTTTTTTGAAAAGAGGATCATCATCCAGTGCAGATAATTCTAAAGCTCGCTTTTTTGATAACCATCGAGCTGAGCTATCTTCATATCCATGCATTATGTCAGCAGGGGACTGCTCCATAACATCACCCAGCAGGTCGTATATCAACGGTCTTTCTGAAGCGATACCGATAAACAGCGTGATCGTGGTACTTTCACCAGGCAAGAGGTTAAGCTCCCACCCGAGCGAACTGTCCAGATCACCGATCTCTTCAACATTTCTCTGGAGACTACCATCTTCCATATCACTTCTGGCACTTGCCACCCACCCATTCTCCTGTATCTTACCAACCTGCCACTCCTCAAATTTCGGAGCACTTGCCAGACCAATGTAGAAGTTCTGCATGTATTGAACAAGCATACCGGCATCCGGGTCACAAAAAGCAGAGTTTCTTCGATGGGTCTCTCCTGCCTGGAAATTAGAATAATAATAGAATTTGCCACTGAGGTGCTCTTTTGATGTGATCTCATACTTTCGTACAAGGACCGGCATTTCCTCATGCATAAAGTCATGAATTGATACTTCAACACCGGAAAAATGGGACAGATGGGTTGTGACTACATTCGTGCCATCCACATATTCTTGTTTAGAGGTCCATTCCGAAGAATCCGTCCATAGTAACTTCCCACCTGTGTAAATGCAGGCTTTGGACTCACCAATGTGTTGAGCCCAATCTCGCCTAGGGTAAAACAATCCCAGTATATTACCCTTTTCACCCATTGATACAAGCAATTTATCATTGCCGAGTATAGCATTTGGATGTCTGATCAAATATATCTCTCCTTTTCAAGGATCATTCTTCGTTCATTTCAGCCAGTTTCCTGAAAACACAGGATTTGAAATCCAATAATGCTGCAATGAAATTTATGGCTGCATCATAGGGTGATGTATGGATACTGAAATACGAATGTACATCTCCATCACCTAACCATTTAGTACTCATGTAGTAATAATGATCAGATGTAAGAAGATGCCTCCATATGTTGATGAGCTTCGGATCATTCGTTCTTTTCACATAAGGTCCAAGCATTTTTGCCTCTTCGAAGCATCTACGCTGCATGTCGTTACCAAGCCATGCACTTGTATCCCTCTCCATATCTGCCCATGAGATCGTGTTAAAGTCGCCGACATCTATCTCTCCTACCGGTTCGTACTTCTCGACGATCTCAGAAGGAGTATTGAACTCAAGACCTTTGTTAAGAACCTCACCAGGTAAAGCCCTGAGGAAATCAAAGATACCGGAGTCGGACCATTGATGCTCACCAAAGGTCTCGTAATCCATGAAGATGTTCATACAATCTCCTTGTTCTGTGGCAGCCCAGTGTGCCCACTTGTCAGCAGTTAATGGATACTCTTCCCACCATCTCGCCGAGAAACGATAACCGATATCATCACTCATCTTATAGTTCCTGAGAAGAACGGGTAGGTCACAATCCTTTGCTTTGTAGACATAATTAGGTGAACGGGAGTCCAACAGCTGATCAACACCTTCTGTAAGTATTGCTTTGTAACCCATGGATGAAACTGTTTCCGCAATACTGTTATTGTAAAGGAGTTCCGTATTCCTGAAAACCTGTGGTTTTACACCAAGCAGGTCTGAAGTAAGCTCATGATGTTCCAGGATCTCTTCCCTAAACTCGTTCTTGTCATCGAAAAGACCTGCAAGGGAATGATAATTGGTCTCATCGATAAATTCCACCCGTTTTGAGTCTGCAAGTTGGGTGAAAACATCAAGTACATCAGGATTCCATTTTTCGCACTGGCTTAGAAGCGTACCGGTTATTGAAACACTGAACTTGAAATTGCCTTCATGCTGGTCAACGAGTTCTGCCAGGAGGGTCGTGGCTGGAAGGTAGCACTTACGGGCAACCTTCTCGAAGATATTCCTGTTTATTGCAACATCGAAATACCTTTCAAACCCTTTAGAATCATCCGGCCAGAACCACTTCAAACGATACGGCTGATGGAGTTGGAAGTACATGCATACGGATTTCATACCTTCACCTCCAGTATTGCGCGTTTAAAGTCCGAAAGTGCGGAGAAAATATTGACTGCCTTTTCATAACCGAGATTCTGGTTATCAGACCCCATCTCCAGCAATATTTCGCTTTGCTGCAAGTATCGATAGATACAGTTCAGTTTATCATATTCAGGAGCACCTTTTATAGACTGTAGGATCTCACCGATACTTATCAGTTCATGCAGGTATAGGTGCTGCGGGTGATTGCCCATCAGATTATGCATCCCATAGCGAGAAGTGGACTTGTTCATGATAGATGGAAGTTCCTTTGTCTTAAAATTCTTCAAAGCTTCTTCAGGTGTTATCATGGAAATTCCATATTTCTCAAAACTTGCCGGAAGATCGATGAGGAATTGAAGTATATCACTTCTGTTATGCTGATGGGAAAGGATAGAACTGTATTTGAAATGTAATGTGGTCACATCGCCTTCCATGTTGGCTATCCATGAAGCAAATTTATCAGCTATCAAAGGGTAGCTTATCCATTTCTGATCTGAAAAGCGGATCTCTATATCTTCACTTAAGGGTATGTGACGCAGCAACGTTGGTATATGATTATCATAAACCTGGTTTGGATCATTTCCATACAATAAGTTCTCCGAACCTTCTGAAATAAGGCACTTGAACTTCATCTCCTTAAGGATTGCACTGAGCTCTTTTGTAAGTATCAGTTCAGTATTTATGAAAGTCCGGGGATTGACATTGAAGATCTCCTTGATCTTATCCCGATGCATGGTGACCTGTTCTTTAAATTCCTTACTATCAGGGAAAAGGGATGATATGGAATGATAATAAGGTGATGCTGAAAACCCGGCACCCCTGTCTTTTAGCTCCTTAAATGATTCTATTACAGCAGGATTCCACTTACATTGATCTAAAAAGATGCCGGATATATCAAAAGTATACTTTGCACCGTTATCTATGGAATCCAGCAAAGCTTCATTCGTACGGATTATCTCCGGGACATTTTTTTCTAAAGCAGAGTACATTTTGGACTGATCAAAATATGTTTCGAATTCCGGAGAGCGATACCCCTCCGATGGCCAGTACCATTTTAGCACACAAGGTAGATGTACTTCTGAACAGATGCAAACCGACTGCATTCCCAAGCCTCCTATTTTATTATATTATTGATGGCATCAATACGATTGATAACCATAATTTAGTTTTTGAGAGCATTAAGGTATGCTTCACTTGTATTTTCTGCGATATTGAGCCAGTTGTACCTGGTCTCGATAAGTTCGTTACCGGCTTTTCTCATGCTGTCATTGGAGAGGTCATCAAGTACGTAATTTATGCCCCATGCAATAGAATCCGGATTTTTGTAGACAAGGATACCATCAACGAAATTATCGATTATTTGGACCGCATCCGTTGCAACGATGGTCCTTTCAGCATCCCACCCTTCAAGAACAACTATACCAAAAGGTTCGTTCCTGCTCGGAATACAGAGAATATCACATGCGTTGAACCAGTCCTTGGCTATTTCATCATCCACATACCCCAGGAAATGACAATTATCTGAAACTTTTTCAGCATTTGCAAGAGCTTCACATGGAGGGCGCATTTCACCTTCCCCGATGAAAACAAATTCCGTGTCCCAACGATGATCCAGCACTTCAGGAATAGCTTCAACAAGTATATCCGGACCTTTTTGGTAGCTCATACGTCCTATGAACAGAACAACCGGTGCGAGAGGATGGATACCGAATCTTTCTTTCACTTCACCTGCATCAACATTCTTTTTGATCTTTCCATGGAAGATACCATTCGGAATGATCGAGATCTTCTCATCGGGTATCTGGTACAGGAACTTGATCTCATCTGTAAGTTGCTGTGATGTGGATATGACCTTCGTGGCTTCATAGCCAGATTTCCATTCCCTATGGGATATTTCCTCGGCTTCCCACCAGTTTCCATGTTTGTTACCATTCCGCCCCCATTCGGTACTGTGATATGTGAACATAAAAGGTATACCAAATTCATATTTGATCCTTGAGACCACATTGAAAGGATGCCAATCGTGTGCATGCAATATATCGAACTTGCCATATTCCTTCGTAACATCAAGGAATCTCGAGTACATTGAATCACACATGCTATCCATTTGCTGAACAATGCCTCCTGAGAGAGAATGGTCTACCCGATGGTAGTGAACCCCATTGACCTTCTCATATGGTTCCAGCCCATTATTTCTGGTAAATATGTGGACCGAATGTCCCATCTCAGCAAGAGCTTCAGCAAGTTCGGAAACATGCGGAGCTATACCACCCACTTTTATCGAGTGTAGACTCTCCCAAGAGAACATCCCGATCTTTAAATTTTTCCCCATTTTTTTCAAATCCAATTAGTTTATAGTATTAGTTAAATATTTAGATTAGTACTTAAAAGTATCATTCAGAGCCATCCTGAAAATTACCCTGAAGATATTTCACAGCGGTTTCCGGAGGCATTGTATTGATGTATACTTCTGTGTTTTTCTCAAAACCCGCTGCCTTCGTTGTAACCGGTTGAAGCTTTAAGTTAAAGTGATATCCAGGTTCGTCTCTTAGCTGATAGAACATGTAATTATATGGTATCTCACCCATATTGTCCCGGAGACATGAGAGAGCAGAACGTATTGCTTTACCCAGAGAGTTCAACTGGTCCTGATCAAAGCCTGAGATATGATTTGTATGTCCCTTAGGCAGGATCCACATCTCATACGGGACCTTTGAGCAATAAGGTGCTATAACCGTAAAATGCTCATTTTCATATAAGAGCCTCTCACTTTTGCTTTCTTTTTCTACGATGTCACAATAAGGACATCTTGAAAATGATCCTATGACCTTCATCTCTTCCATTAATAGCGGAGGTTTAATGGGCATCGCTATTAGCTGGGAATGGGTATGTTCCAAAGACGCACCCGCCTTTTCCCCCCAGTTCTTAAACAGTGAAACGTATTCGATCTTATCAATGGCTTCGTAGTGAATTACACGATCCTGATAGACCTTCATAAGTAATGCCATCTCTTCATCTGAAAGATCAGGGATCAGATTCTCATGCGTAGGTGTTTCAACTATAACTTCATGAAAACCATAACCTGGAAATACCTCATGATCTGAATTAACTTCACCTGCATCCGGAGCAAGTGCAGGATAAAGATTTGGCATACAACGCACATCCCATCCTGTTACTCTTGAACTTTCGGAATCTTTCAGAATGCTGCCATTTTTATAAACAGCAGTTGCAAGAGGTGTTTTATCTTCTTCCCCGGCACAAAAAACACAGTTATTGGAGGCCTTTTCTTTCTTTTCTGCTTTGAACACTGAAGGTCTTTTACTTCTTCCTGGTGCTATTATGCAATATTCATCCAGAAAATAGTGCTTGCGTATCTCTGACATATTCCCCATCATCCCCAATATAGATATATTCAGTTTCTTTTCATAAGAACAATACTTTTTTAACAGGTACAGATATTATTTTAATTTTGTACCTGTAAGCATCTCGTAGTATTCCTTAGTAGGCTCCTGCCAGTTCATATCCTTAGCAAGGAGATTTGCTTCCTGACAGAGGAAGTTGTATTTTGTCTTGTCATCAGTGTAAGTGTCTATGAAGTAATCCATGGTAAGTGCATAATCTGCTATCGTTTCAAGATAGGCAAGATCGATATTATCAACTACCAGTACCCCACCCATCCCCATCACTAGGCGCTTGGCAGTGCTTAACGCATCACTGAATCCACAAACCTTGCTGACAATGCTGGGTGTTCCTTCCTTTCCAGCTTCAAGACCAGTTAACAGGAAAGGCTCATATCTTGAAGGGAATATGCCGGCAATACAACCAGCCATGAATTCATCGACAGTCATGTTGAAACCGCCATCATGATCTGACAACCACTGAGGGTATAGAACAGCAGAAACATACCTGTCACCATTTGGAAGTTTGGAACATTCAAGTCCCCTGTTCTCGATCATATTTTGGATTCGTAATTCTTCACCGATCAGTATATCTTCATTGAGCATGATCGGGAAATTTTCCGGCAGATTTGTTTTAGGACCATGAGCAGTTATGATGAAACACACGACCCTGTAGTTATTATCAAGCTTACCGGCTTCGACCTCTATCCTTACCATCCTGTCAAGAAGAAGAAGTGAATCCAGTAGGTCAGGATAACCTTTATTTTCAATTTCGATACGTGATATAGAGAATATAGGAATGATCTTTTCCGGTAATAGCTCTACACTGTGATGCGTATTATAAAGTTTACTGGCAGTTAATTCCTGAATCTTAGTACGGCATTTTAACTTTTTATCCAATAATTCATCGATGTCCTCGATCTCAAGATCGATACCATTCCTCACAACAATGGAATCAATGCCATAGAACAATTTGATCTCTTTTTTTGTAGAATCTCCTACTGCAGTTACAACATCTGCATATGAGGACAACGACTCAAGAGTTGCCATATTCTTTGGAGTCCCATCACCCAATGAACTATCATTTTCCCGTATTTTTTTAATAGAAAGATGTCCTGCAACTCTTCCCGGAATAGTTGCATGATAGGTTGCAACTGTATTGATCGTAACACCGGTCTTCTTGAGTCTGGCAATTGCATAAAATACCCCGAACTCGTGGCAGTGCAGTGAAACATACAATGTAGGCATCAAAGAACTGGCAAATTCGGATATCAGTTTATCTTCATAGGCACCGGCAGTCTCTTCCCTGAGAGATACTAGAGTATGAACAAATTCAGATATTGCATATGAAAGATTAAGATAATGTGCATATTCGGTCCTGTTCCCCAGATCCTCAAAGGATAAGGAATCGAGGCCAATGAGGTCATAAGCTTCAGCCTTGATCTTATTTTCCAGACAAATATGTTCGCCTTTATATTCAACGACCACTCTACAAAAATCATTGGTCTTGAACATCAAGTAAACAATTTCTATCTCTTTGACCTTTATTGCTCCAACAACAATTTCAATGCCTTTTACCTTGAGTTCTTCAATGATCATTGAAAGTTCTTCATCGGGAACAAAATCATCAAATTCAGTCATGTCTGTGATACGATTCAGACCTTTGTTCCAATCCGAACCACTATGACCATAATAAGAACCCACAACGAAGATCCTTGGAGTCGATTCCTCTTCGATGGTACCGTCTTCAAGCATTTGAGCAAGATTCTTTACTTCCGCATCAATAACATTCCATATACCGCCCATCTTATTGGACTTCGGACCAGCTTCTTCACCAGCAATAATAATACATTTACGTTCGATCACCCAGTAAACCCCCGAACTTATTAATTATCTGTAGAATTAGCAGGAACACTATATTAGGTTTTGTAAGAATATCAGCTCTGTAGAGATCTCAAACCAAAATAAAAACACGATCTGGCTAAAAAACCTAAATTAAAGCTTTAAACTTACAATATTAATTTTGAATCGAAGAATAACTGTTTATCACTAAAGCTCAAAATTACTAATGTGATCCCGAAACTTTATTTGTATTCCTTTGGTGTCTGGGTGCTGTTCATCATACCTGCTATATTAAATGGCATATCAATAGAGCTTTATGCACCTTATACTGGTGAACTTCTTGCCCACCAGATAAGTTCGGTGATCTTCAGCGCAGTCATATTTGCAGCCACCTATGTTTTCCTGAAACATTCAGGTGTTTCGGGGACATCCATGCAGTTCATTTATGTTGGCCTTATGTGGCTGTTCCTGCCAATATGCTTTGAATTCCTCTTTGGAGACTTTGTCATAGGCCACTCCTGGCAGCGCCTGTTATATGATTACAATATCTTCAAAGGACGCCTCTGTTTACTTGTGCTTATTGTAACAGCGACATCCCCCGAGCTTGCCAACAGGATCCTCGGTGCTCCAGATAACAGGAGATCACAATGATATCTACGAGAAGTAGGCATCGAAGAAGGATGATCGTCGTAATGTTACACTGAACAATTATTCACGAGGCTTAGCTTGACCGACTTCTATCAAGTAGCCGTCTGGGTCTAACATATAGCAACGATATTCAGCACTGTGATCTTTGGGCTCTGTTATAAACTCAGCACCGCGTTCTTTTCGTGATTCATAAAAATCTTGAAGATCGGCCACTCGAACATTCAAGAACGCACTCAAGATATCATGGTTTTGCTTCACAGCGACGATAGTATCGGGCTTGTCATCCGTCGGCTCGCCGCCACCAAAATTGAGTATGATCCAACTATTTGCCACTTTGATGATACATGGGGTACCATCAGCACTTGGCTCCATGACCACCTTGCCATCGAACATTTTCTCGTACCATTCGCACGAAGCCTTAACATCACTCACTATCACCGTATGCGTGAGCACAAACCCCTCATACGGTGCCGGAAAATCATTGTCTGCCATATCTACCACCTGCAATTGTTGTAAATTCAGTATGTGTCAACGAGCAGTTAAGCATTGAATTATTTGTCTGTTTGAGCTGTGATGCTAAGTGCTCGTGTTGTCACATATAATTTATTTAGGAGTTCGGGACTTATTAAGTTTTTTAATTTCGGTGTGTGCATATATCTAACTGTGCAAATTAATGGTATTAAAAAAAGAAATACTATTGTGAATAAATGCCGTGCATTTTTTTCACGTTGCCAATATCTCCGACTTGCTGTGAGAGGACATTGGTATCTTGAAAAATGTGAATTATACAAATAATTCATTACTCCGAAACATTAATAAATGATTAATCATTATATATGTGTGCAATGATTAACCGTGACAGATAATCGTTGCCCATAAAACCAGGAGGAAAGAAGAAATGGACACATACTACGCAGGCACTACAATGGATGAAGAAGACAGTATCCTTGAATGGACAAATAGAGGACTTAAAATTGATGGAAACGGAGCATTCATTGCCACCCTTACAGTATCCATTGCTCTGATGGCCTTCCTCAGACTTTCATCTTATGCTAACCTCTTCTAAGTAAGGGAGCCTCCCGTGAGACCGGAAACTCCTTTATTTAATCAGCTTTTTACTGTTCTACATTTTGCAAATTTGTGATCATAAGTAAATGATACCAATTCCGCCTGAAAATGTTCAAATATATTTCATGGGCTTGCACCTTTTCTATATCATAGATATAATGCATGAGCTGTGCTTGGATTCGTTTTATTGTTGCTGAAAAAAAGCTACGGTTTAGAATTGAAAAGGATCTGCTGGAACCTTGCCTTTTCTAAAAAAATGCCCCGAATATTTTATCCCTGTAATTTGAACAAATAGAACAATCTATATCTTATTATTACAGTTATATCTACAAATATGTTGAGAGTGTGGGGGTAACATTATACTCAACGACAAAAGTATTGATTGCGGCACAAATGGCGATGAGCATAGCATTTCTCTTGAAGAGTTTCTCAAAAAGTTTGATGCTGGCATCGAGGGATTAACAACAAGTGGAGCCTTAGAAAGGCTGGAGATCTGTGGAAGGAATATTTTTGAGAATATAGGGAGAGAATCAATCCTTAAAAAGTATTTTAAGCAATTCAACAATTTTTTCTCGGTCCTGCTTATTGCAGGGGCTTTGCTTTCATATACATCAGAACTGCTGGACCCTGGAAAAGGCAACTTGTACATCGCCATTGCGCTTTTTGGAGTTGTCATTCTCAATGCCACGTTCACCTTTATACAGGAATATCAGGCAGAACAGATAATGGCGAGTTTTCGCCAACTTATACCCCCTGTTGCCAAGGTCCTGAGGGATGGGGAAATAAAGGAAATATTGGCACCCGAACTGGTTGTCGGGGATGTCATATTCATTGAAGAAGGAGACAAGGTCCCTGCTGATGGCCGGCTCATTGAAGAGAATACTTTAAAGGTTGACAATTCGTCATTGACCGGTGAGGCTGAGCCACAGTTACGCTCCCTTGAATGTACCCACCCAAATGTACTCGAATGCAGGAACATGGTCTTCTCAGGAACGCTTGTATTGACAGGGAACGGAAAAGCTGTTGTTTATGGAACTGGGCACAATACACAGATGGGAAAGCTTGCAACCCTGACGGAACAGACAACATCAGTTGAAACACCCCTTCGCAAAGAGCTCAATAATTTCATCAGGATCATCTCAATAATTGCAATATTTCTCGGGATATCATTCTTTACTATCGGTTTTGTGACACAGGACCTGTTCCTGTTGAATCTCATTTTTGCAATAGGTATCATAGTTGCCAATGTCCCCGAAGGATTGCTTCCAACTGTGACCCTGTCCCTAAGCCTGGCTTCAAAAAGAATGGCAAAGAGGAATGCACTTATCAAACGGCTCGAATCTGTGGAAACCCTTGGATCGACCACGGTCATTTGTACGGATAAGACCGGAACACTGACCCAGAATAAGATGGCCATACATTCAATGACCTTGGGCTTTGAACAAATTGATGTGAGCAACGGGGAAGTTCCACCGGACATTCTAATGAAAGTCGCAGTACTTTGCAATAATTCAAGGCTCGTTGAAGGACCTTCGAGATATAAGGGAGACCCTACTGAAGGTGCTTTGTTGATGTACGCATCCAAGTTTACTGATATTGATCTGATGCGGGAAAATAATATTCGCTTGAAGGAATATTCTTTCGACTCCCTGAAAGAAAGAATGCAGGTAATTTACCATACTGATTCGGATGAACAGGAATCCTACCTGAAAGGCGCAACTGAAGTTGTTATTAAAATGTGCGACCATGTCCTGATGGACGGGGACGAAGTACCTATTACCGAAGATGACCGGAACGAGCTACTTGATATGCATTTGAAGATCGCAGGAAGAGGTGAACGTGTGCTTGCTCTTGCATATCGCAGGGCAGAAGAGGAGATCGAATACGACACAGGTTTTACATTTATCGGTTTTGCCGGTGCGGTCGATCCTCACAGACCTGAGGTCAAAGATGCTATTCACAGATGTCATCGGGCCGGAATAAAGGTAGTGATGATAACAGGAGATCATCCGGTAACTGCCCTTTCCATTGCAAAGAACGTTGGTTTTAGTAGCAATGGCCATGAGCCAGTGATGATCACAGGTGCTGAGCTGGACAAATTATCAATTGATGAACTTTCAAAAAAACTGAAGGCTCCGTATATTATATTCGCACGAACATCCCCGGTTCAGAAATTGAAGATAGTACAGGCGTTTCAGTCAAGGGGAGAGATAGTGACCATGACCGGAGATGGTGTAAACGATGCTCCTGCAATAAAGAACGCAGACATGGGTGTCGCCATGGGAAGCGGTACGGATGTTGCAAGAGAATCTGCTGACATGATACTTCTTGATGATAATTTCGCCACTATCGTCAATGCAGTTGAAGAAGGAAGAACCGTCTTCGATAATATCAAGAAGTTCATTGCCTACATCCTTACAAGCAATATTCCGGAAATACTGCCATTCATTGCATTTGTCCTCTTTTCGATACCCCTGCCCATGAACGTGCAGTTGATCCTTGCCATCGACCTTGGTACAGATATACTTCCGGCACTGGCACTGGCTGTTGAGAAGGGGGAAGGGGACATAATGAAGCGTCCCCCCCGCTCAAAATATGAAAGGCTCCTGACACCACAGATACTTTTGACATCCTATGGAATGAAAGGACCCATCGAAGCCCTGGCAGGCTTTACATGTTATTTTGCAGTACTTCTGGATGGAGGCTGGACCTGGGGACAGGCCTTGCTAAGCAATGATCTTCTCTACAGACAGGCCATTATGGCATTTTTTGCTGCGGTCATAATATGCCAGATAGCAAATTTGCTCGTATCCCGTACAAGAATTGAGTCTGCATTATCCAGGAATATGTTCACGAATAAAATGATACTGCTGGCGGTAGTGAGCGAATTAGTGATACTTTCCATGATCATGTTCAACCCATTTGCGAACACGATCTTTGGAACAGCACCGGTCCCAATGGAATATCTTGTACTTGCAATGCCTTTTGCAATATTGCTGTTCGTGCAGGATGAGATAAGGAAATATTACATCAGAAAAGGATCGTTGCTTGCAAAGACTTTCCTGAAGTGGTGATCATGTCAAACTATACTGTTAATTAGTTAGTTAGTTAGTTAACCAAATAACAGTTGAGAAGTTAATTGGAGGGGAATGCTCAGATAGCTAACCCGAAACTGAACAACAGTATCAGGAAGATCAAATAAATCAATATCAATACCATTCCTTCTATTCTCCTGATCTCCCAGTGAGTGTGGATGAACCATAACAAAACAACACTGATCATGATCATGAACGGGATCGTGAACATGATGCTTAGTCCTGTTATTTCAAGAGGGAACACGAATGCAGAGATTCCCACTACCAGGAGGATATTCGTTATGTTGGAACCGATGACATTCCCAATTGCAATGCTCCCATAGCCTTTGCGTGCAGCAGATATTGTCACCATTAGTTCGGGAAGGGATGTACCGACTGCAACCAGTGTGATACCGATGAAAGTGTCAGGGACCTGAAAGAGCTGTGCAAAGAATATTGCTTGCTCAACAAAGTATTTCGCACCCAACATCACTGCAATTCCACTAAAGGCAAGGATAAGGAGATCTTTGTAGAGATCACTATGTTCCTTATTATTTTCTTGTTCTTCACCGGAGTTGTGATTATTGATCCCTGTTCGTATACGCTGGTTCATGGTCTTTACATATTTGAATTTGACGAAATAAGTTATAAACTCCTTAAAGTAGAATTTACCTTCGTATTTTGACGTCTCTTCGAACAAAAAGAAAATATAAGCTACATAGAGAAGGATAAGAATGGATGCTTCAGTTCTTGAGAGTTGCAGATCAAATGCAAGAACTAAGAAGAGAATGAAAGCAAAAAGCATGATGTAGCCATCCCTTTGTATCATCTGTGAATGGGTCTTCACCTCCGAGATGATCGCAGCACATCCAACTATAAGAGCTATGTTTGCAATATTTGAACCTACAACATTACCGATCACGATCCCACTTGAATGGGAAAGTGACGCAGCTATAGAAGAAGCAAGTTCAGGTATCGAAGTCCCAATAGCTACCAGTGTCAAGCCAATGATGAACTCTGAAACTCCGAGTTTTTTTGCAATGGAAGATGCTGAACTGACAAAAACGTCCGAGCCCTTGACCAGGAGTATAAGACCGATAAGCAGGATAACGACGTTCGATAGCATTAATTGTTACTTGAAAGTATTCCTATTTATTGTTGCGTATGATAATCTTAAATAATAAGATTTTGATGCTATAATAGCCTATACGTATATTTATATGCAAGATTGATGTTTAATAAATGAGAGAATTTAGTCATTGTAAAGGAGTTTAATGCTTTGAGTGATAGTGAAACTATTAGATTGGGATTTGTAGTAGCTGAATTTAACAGAGACCTGACTTACCAGATGGAACTGATGGGAATTGAACATGCAAAGTTCCTTGGTGCAGAAGTTACAGAAACTATCCTTGTTCCTGGCGTTTATGATATGCCTCTTGCTATCAAGAAGCTTTGTTTGAAGGATGATATTGACGCTGTGATAACCATTGGGATCGTTATCGAAGGTGCCACCAAACATGATGAGATAGTCGTACAGCAGGCAGCAAGGAAGATAATAGACCTTTCACTTGAATATGACAAGCCGGTGACCCTTGGAATAGCAGGCCCGGGAATGACACGTATGGAAGCACATCAGCGTGTGGACTATGCCAAGCGTGCCGTTGAAGCTGCGGTGAAACTGGTCCAGCGTCTGTGATATTAGAGTTATCCTTGAATTAAAAACGAATCTTTAAAGAGTGATCTGAAATGCCATCCTCCAGACTTGAACGTGTTGAAGAATCGGCAACGATTAAAATCGCCAATGCTGCAAACAAGATGAAAAGCGAAGGTATCGACATCATCAGCTTTAGCCTCGGCGAGCCTGATTTCAACACACCTGACCACATCTGTAAAGCAGCAGCAGATGCCATGTACCGCGGTGAAACCCATTACGCACCTTCCACAGGGATACCTGAACTGAGGGAAGCCATCGCAAACAAGTTGCAGACAGAGAACAAACTGGAAGTGACTTCCGATGACGTGCTCGTCACCCCTGGTGCAAAACAAGCTATCTTCGAGATCATGATGTCAGTTCTCGATGATAACGATGAAGCTATCCTTCCGGACCCGTCATGGGTATCCTACAGCCCCTGCATCAAATTCGCAGGTGCAAACCCCGTCTGGGCACCAACCGATCCAGAGAACGGTTTCATGCCATACGGAATCGAGGAGCTCATCACTAACAAGACAAAGCTCATTGTAGTGAACTCACCATGCAATCCGACAGGTGGAGTATTTGACAAGGAAAAGCTCAAGACCATTGCAGACCTTGCCATCGACCACGACCTTCTGGTGCTGTCAGATGAGATATATGAGAAGATCATCTACGACAAAAAGCATATCAGTATGGGTTCACTTGACGGCATGCATGAACGTACCATAACAGTCAACGGATTTTCAAAAGCATACGCAATGACAGGCTGGAGACTTGGTTACGTAACAGCAATACCTGAGCTCATGAAAGGTTTCAAGAAGATACACTCACACTCCGTAAGCAGTGCGACCACTTTCGCACAGTTCGGTGGTGTAGCTGCCCTTGAAGGTCCACAGGAACCCGTCAACGACATGATCAAAGAGTTCAAAGCAAGACGTGATCTCCTCATCGATGGACTGAACGCCATTGGCATCAAATGCAAAAGACCGGACGGAGCTTTCTATGCATTTGCCGATGTCAGTGAATTTGGCAACGGCGATATAGTAGCTGAAAAACTGCTTAAGGAAGCACACGTAGCCGTAACACCTGGCTCAGCATTCGGAGTCAGTGGAAAGGATTTCGTAAGAATATCCTACGCAACATCACAGGAAAGGATAAAACAGGCACTTCAGAGGATAGAGGAAACACTCCTCTGATCTCACATATTTTTTCTGCCTTTTTTCCAGACATTTTTGAGAGAACTTTCATTCCTCATTCTGTCCGTACCTTTCAAGTACCCTTTTAATAATTCTTCCACTACTACAAAGTTCACATTTCATCGCATCATCGACACGTACTACCTTTGCTTTAAAACCCCTCTCACCCAGACTTTTTTCAAGCTCACCGGTATCGAAGAACTGGTCATGCCCCAGAACGATGATATCAGGGTCTATCTCTTTTAAAGGCTCAAAGATATCACTCTCACTTCCAAGAAGTGCCTTGTCCACGACCCCGAAAGCACTTATCATCTCAAGTCGCTGTCCTTCAGGAACAATAGGTCGTGCCTTGTGCTTTATCATAGAATCCCTTGCAACAAGGACATAAAGCTCATCGCCTAAACTACGTGCCTGTGTCAAGAAAAAAACATGTCCCGGATGCAGAAGATCAAAAGTTCCCGTAGCAAGTACTCGTGTCAAGAAATATCACCATAGTTACAGATAGCTTAATTTTGCTTTAATCATTGACAATATCCTTAATAACAGTATGTAAAAGAAAAATGCTCAATTGAGCTTTTCATGATGACCTTCAAGAATTTCATCCCTGAAACCACGATAGCATCTCTCCACAAGGTCAAGGGTACCTTCGATGTTCAGAATATCGAACTCAAAGATATCGGCAAATTCCTTGACGATATTATCAAACTCCTTTTCGTAATGAAGCCCGGTATTCAATTTTGCAACTTTCTTGTAGCCAATGGAATCGAACACCCATTTCGAGGTTTCAACATCTGTCGGGTCTTTACCAAACCCTCCGGCAACGAGCATATCCCCCCAATTGGCTGCCCACATCGGAGTAAGGAAGAACGTACCTACACCCTTGAAACTTTTAAGGTGGTCAAGATATGCATCCCTGCCACCAAGTACAGCTCCAATACAATCATCAACGATCTCGCCATTCTCTTCCTTGAGGATACAGATCCTGCAATTAAGGTCACTAAGCTCTTCCTCTACCTTGCCAAGAACATTTCCACAAAGCCCGTAGAACAACAGGACACCATCAGAAAAGACCGCCATTTCTTCAACTGCCTTGTAGACCTCGGACTTAAGGTTTTGAGGGATAGCATGCAGAGCGAACTCAAGGATATTGATGATAAAACAGTATTTGCCAGCACAATTGCCCTTGTAAGCAGAGTTCAGGGATGTTGCAGGAACAAGTTTGTAGGAAATTCCGACATCATCAAGCTTTTCCACCAGACGGGAACAATCCTTGTTCTCCACCACAATAAGCTCATCTATCAGCGGATCGTTCTCCACCAGATGGACTATCTCATCCTCGAACATCCGGCATCCAATAAGACTCATTACAGGCATCTGTTCATTCCTCATACAATAGCTGGATAATGTTGATTATCGGAACTATGTGAACTGCCACCCATTGAAATAAGTGACTTCTTGTTTCATTGATTACCTACTGGAATCTCCACGAGCTTGAAATGGGGCAGTCCCTGCCCTACTATGTCTTCGTTCCTATCTCGATTCGGCTTTACATGTTTCGAGCAAGAGCGACACTTTATCCACGACCTTATTCGCCTGTAGGTGGACATATATTTCCATTGATTGCTTGGTTCTCACAACCAGTGACTAATGGGACATATGAACTAATGGTATATATACCATTTTAGGATGAATAAGGGTGCCTATCATTTGAAAAAGGTACAAAAGAAAGAGGCAGCCAAATGCTGCCCAAAATCGTATATTTCAATGAACTGAGATCAGAATTTCTTACCATAACACGCATCAAGGTGTTCCTTTGATGGCTGTTTTGTCAAAAGACTGACACTCACTGCAGCTACCATTGCAAGAGGAACGGCAATAAGAATTGGGTCAACGACTGTCCAGGTACCTGTAAGTAAAGTATCGGTTCCAAAAAGAGCCTTGCAGATGCCAAGAGGTGCTGCTTCCTTTACATGCACGAATGCCAGCCAGAACAGGCTGCTGAAAGTGCCTATGATCAAACTCGCAATTGCGCCTTCTTTTGTCATTCTCTTCCAGAACAATGCACCAATATACATCGGAAGGAAAGCTGCTGCACAAAGTCCGAAGAAGATAGCGGTTGCCCTTGCAATTATGCTGATAGGTAGAATGTATGCAAGTATGACACTGAATATAATGGTCACAATGATACCTAATTTGGTAACAGTAATAGTATTACCTGCATTCCCTTTCATGAGGAACTCACGGTAAAAATCATGTCCTATAGCTGTTCCCATTGTGTGAAATTGTGAGCTTAATGTGGACATCGCCGCTGCAAGTAAAGTTATCATGAAAAAGATAACGAACAATTCAGGCATTGCACTGTTAATGTATTCAGGCATGATAACGTCCAGATTCCCTTTTGCAACATCGATGGAGATCATTTCCACCGTATTGAAGAAATGGACATTTGAAAGACCACCTACAATGTATGCTACGCCTGCCATCATAAGAATGAACGGACCGCCTGCGAAAACTGCTCTATTAAGAGATTTCTTACTATCGACTGTCATGAACCTGACAGCAAGTTGTGGCTGTGCCAATACACCAATGCCAACACCAAGAATGATGGTTGAAACCATTGTCCACCAGATTGGAGAACCAAATGCAGGCATTGCAGTCCAGCCCTGATGACCACCTGCTGCAAGAGATTCAGGAACCATTGGAGCAAGGTTCGTAAGTGCCTGATGAGCTTCTACGACACCACCGAGCTTAGCATAGGTCAGTACCAGAAGAATTGCCATCCCAACAAGCATCAAAGTTCCCTGAAGTGCATCTGTGTACATGACAGCAAGCAGGCCACCTGTAATAACATAAGCTGCTACGATTACTATCAGGATAAGTACTGCAATATTGTAATCTATTGAAAGTGCGGTTTCCATGAACCTTGCACCACCAATAAGGACGATACCTGCATAGAGAGGCATAAAAAGGGCAATGAGAGCACCGGAATAACCTTGAATGAAACGAGACTGGAAACGCCTTCCGAGAAGTTCAGGGAAAGTTACAGCACCAAGGTTCAAACCTATCCTTCTGGTCCTTGCACCAAATACCACGAACGCTATAAAGATACCCACAAAGATATTCATGAACACAAGCCAGAGAGTTCCAAGACCAAGTGTTCCCGTCACTCCTCCAAAACCGATGATAGCCGCTGTACTGATGAAAGCAGCACCATAAGAAAGAGCAAGGATATAAGGATTTACTTTCCGTCCGGCAAGCATGTAGTCATCTACATCCTTCGTCCTTTTGTAAGCCAACCAGCCACAATAGAAGACTGCGAGAAGATATACAAGAATGAAGATACCGAGCGTTGAAGTATTTACCGCCATTTATCACCACTCCTCACTTTCTTCTTCGTTCCACTTTAAAAGACCATACACCATACAACCCAATGCACTAACAATGCACAGTATGTATGCCAACCAGATTTGAGGATCATCAATTCCTAACATAATTATCACTTGCCATTTTTTGCCTGATATATGCTACCACATAACACACACTGATGTTGATATCTGTTAACAAGTACCATACATTAATGTTTCGAATTTTTTCTTGTAAAATGATATAATTGAATGACTGAAAAAAGACATCAATGGAAATAAAAGTACATAGATGATTTAGAATGAACAGCCTCGCATTACATACATATCACAAAAAGAAATGGAAGAAAATGATCCTGTAAAAAACTTATATTCTAATTATGACACCATTTCTTTGTTAAAGTACAAGTTATGCAAACTTCACCTTTTCGTCTTATAAGGATTTCTACAGAACACTGGAAAGACCAGTTCTTGATTCAAGATATTTAGCCTATTTTTAATATATTATGTTCCAAATTACTATACGAAATATTTTAGGCAGAAGCCTTAAATACAAACATACTAAATTTAAAGATGGAGTGGTGTAGGAGAGATATCTGAGTTTAGAATATTTCTTCTACAAAAATAAATAAATAAATAATCGGGGGAATATATAATGGTAGAATCACCTATACTGACAAGTTTATTTGGAATGGTGGATCAGTTCATTGCATTTATTCCGACACTTGTAGCTGTCATAATATTGATGATAGTAGCATTGATTGTCGGGAAAATACTTGGAAAGATCGGAGCAAAGGTCCTTGATAAGATAGGTCTGGATGATCTTATTGATAAAACATTCTTAGGTGGCATGATCAAAAGAACTGAATCGACCACCGTGGCAATGTTTGATAGCATAATCAAATGGTTCGTCTACATCATCTTTGCTGTAATTATTATAGACATACTTAAGATACAGATAGTGGCAGATTTCCTCGCCCAGATAATATTATTCCTGCCTCTTGTAATATCAGCAGCGGTAATTCTTATAATTGGATTGCTTATCGTTGATTTCCTGGCAGGACTGGTAAAAACGATCTTGATAGCATCAGGTATTGATGAAAAGATCGGAAGCAGCGGTATTGGAAAAGGTCTTGAAGCAGCAAACTTGAAAATTTCGGGAATAATTGCAGGTATTGTAAAAGCTTTTGGATACTTGATCTTCATTCTGGCAGCTTCTAATATTCTGGGATTGAATGTTGTATCTAATTTCCTGGTAGCCGTACTCAATTACATACCCAGTTTATTTGCAGGTATTCTGATACTTATAGTTGGGCTATTGGTACTTGACCTCCTTACAGATTACCTTAAAGGTATCATGGAAGGAATGGAAGTAGAGGGAAGTAATGTTTGGATCCCACTACTCAAGGGATTCCTTGCACTTGTACTGGTATTACTGGCACTTGATACAATGCTCATCGATACGAGCATATTCTATCTGCTGATAGGACCACTGGCATGGGGATTAGCTGTTGTAGTAGCTTTCAAGTGGGGTATCAAAGAAGCACTTGTGGCATATGCCAAAGAGAAGAAATAATCCCCACTTTTCTTTTTTTATTTTTAAGATAAGTTAGAAGATTCTTGTTGATCAACCCTTCAAAGGGGGAAGTAAATGTTAAATCATGATAAAATATTTGATATTGTGATACGCTATGCCACTACACTCATCCTTTATATACTGCTACTCGCGATAATTGTGGGAGTGTTAAAGATCTTTGCGAGTCTTGGCTTAATTAATAGGGCTTTTTGATGGCAATTTTATTCAGATAAGTTTTCCAAACATAGTCTTTAGTGTCCTCACGGTTTTTGTTCTTATTGACTTTTTCAAGGCTTTTAATGATTATCGTGAACATGAACGAATCAGACTTACATATATAACAGATGCCACGATTTTGATCGTTATGCGTGAGATCGCAGTTGGAATTTATGCCCAAAAAATTGAATATGAATTTATGTTAAGCCTATCGGTAGTGCTACTGGTATTGGGTGCAATAAGAATCCTAGCGATCAAATATTCACCCAGTGAATAACAGAATAGACACAATCATCACCTTTGTGTTTTCTGTGATACGTAATACTCCGGGGATAATCCTTTTTAATATTTTATGTGGAAATTAAATGGAAAATAGGTTTTCTACAGAGCCCCAAATAACTTTATATAAGTCAAAATAAGATATGATTATGGTAAAACAGTGGGGCAAGTATGGTGGGACATATTTGTTACAAATACATAACTCTGAAATTCTATGTTTCAGCAATTCCAGACGTATTGTAATTTAAAGTGGGGAAATAAGATGGCACAACAATTAAAACCATTAGCACTTAGCTTGGCTGCTGCAATAGTTTCTGCAATAGTCATGCTTTTACTTGGAATACTTGGAAATCTAGGAATGTATATAGGTGCATTTGAGATGATGCAACAATGGCATATGTTCTTCTCATTAACTCCTATCGGGATAATTGCTGGAATGATCGAATCTGCAATCGTTTCATTTATCTTTGCATATTTGTTCGGTATATTCTATAACAAATTCGCCTAATCTGAATGTGTGGAATGAAACATGAAATGAAAACAGCAGAAGATCAAAGGACAGATTAAAAAATGACCCACGTAAATGAAATTCACGGGATGTAAATTCAAGGGGAAAGTCAGTACTACATGATGATGGAAGATTTAAATTTGGGGGTAATTGGATAATGAAACTTTTAGGTGTACTTTTAGTTAGTATAATGTTATTTTCAGTGGCATTAGTATCTCCTGTCCTTGCGCAGATGGGACAGGGAAATATGATGGGCCAAATGCGTGGTGAACAATTTGGACATATGGATAACAGATTTATGGGATTTGAAGAGAATAACCTTTTGCAGATATCCAACATGTTCGGAGTTCCAGTGAACAATATTATTTTTGATATGGGACTTCCAGAAGACACTGACCCAAGTCTGACAATTGGTGAAATTGAAGCTGAATATGGAGTATCAGGTGATCTGGTTGCCAATTACATGGTATTGCATATGGGCAACAGGCCCACATCTGTAAATTCAAGAGGATTTGTCGAGATGAGGCAGCAGGCCATGCAGGGAATAAGGCATCAGGGAATGACCCAAGGGCTAAACTTCATGATGCAGGGTCACTCAGCATATGGGAATTATACAACATTCACTTTTGAAGAGTCAGGGGAAATACTCAATTTCGCCTTATCTGGTGATGTTATTTTTGATTCTATCAAAGTCTCAGATTTTGATTATATATCCCAGAATATTCGGGGTTCGAACGCTGCATACATTGGAAGTTCAAGTCTGATCAATATTCATGACAACCCAATGGCAACCATGCAGGTCAGAGCAATGGCCGATAAAACGGTCGTTTTCGATCTGGCAGATGGTGTTGAAGCAAGCATAGACAACGAGGAATTAAATGGAGCAACTACCATAGCGATCACCAAGAACAACTTCCAGGGATTCCTCATAGTAAGTCCTGATTTCCTGACCGGTGATCAACAAATATCCGATATTGATATTAGTCTCACAGATGGGAGCATAACTGTGGATCTTGTTGAGAACAGCCTCGTAATGTTCAGAGC
>JAIORJ010000025.1 GCA_021108185.1 Methanococcoides sp.
AAGAAGCTCATGAACATATCCCCGAAAAGGGAACCGAATGCAAGTGCGAATATCAGTACTGTGGTATTGGAACCGCCTGTGCCGAATATTGGGAGTTCCACTCCGAAGAGTATCGGGTACTTTTCAAGAAGCTGCATCTGCATAAGTCCTGCAAGTGCCCCGAATATGAGTCCTACAAAGAAACCACGGTACGTTTTTCCATCTCCAAGCATCCGTCTTCCGTCTGACATAGTTTTGCCATTGTCGATGGGTTTTCCTCCGCCGAACAGTGCTGCAAAAGGATTTGGAAGGTAAGCCGGAAGCATTAACCATAATGCAAGAACAATTATCTCGATCGTGTTATCAACTCAGTAATTTAGTTCTAATCTGCTTCATTGATATATAAAATCAACTATAATATGCCTTTTCTTTCCTTCATTTTTCTTTTTTCATTGAACCCTTCCATTAATCATATATTTGATATGTGCCCAGTTATCTTGCAGTATAGTCAAAATAATGTGGAGGAATATCATGAGTACGCTTGAAAATCTAAACGAAGCATTTGCCGGTGAATCAATGGCAAACAGGAAATATCTTGCTTTTGCAAAAATGGCTGACAAAGAAGGTTTTGGACAGATCGCTAAATTGTTCAGGGCTGCAGCTGCTGCAGAAACAGTGCATGCTCACAATCATTTGAGGGTCATGGGAGATGTCAAGAGCACTGAAGAAAACCTTCAGGAAGCGATAAGTGGCGAGACCATGGAATTCAATGAAATGTATCCTGCCTTTATAGAAGAAGCAGAAAAAGAAGGCAACAAGCAAGCTGTCCGTAGCTTCGATCTGGCAAATCAGGTCGAGCAGATCCACGCTGGACTCTATACGAAAGCCCTGGACAATATTGGCAGTAATGAAGAAGTCGACTATTATGTCTGTGATATCTGTGGAAATACTGTAGAGGGAGAGGCACCTGAAGTGTGTCCGATCTGCGGAGCTGTACATTCAATGTTCAAGAAAGTAGACTGAAATAAGATATCTTTAAAGGCGGAATTATCACCGCCTTTTAGCTTTTTTTTCAGATATAGGCAATAAGATGGGATGGTTTCTGCTATAGGGTTTCGGATTTTATAGATTTGCAGACATTACTCATATCAGGACCTTCAAACCAATACCGATACATATTTTAATATAAATAACGATTGTGAATCCAATGAAAGAAAGCAAAGACATCATAAACAGCAGTAACATCATGTTGGCAAGTGTGCTGACCATGCTTCTGCTTGCCGCTCTCATCACTCTGGGGATGCTGACGCCACTTGTCGTGAAGCTCACTACCGGTAATGAGATTAGCATGGGTGCTGAATATTTCAATGACAGGAGTGCAATACCCACAGCCGCATTGGTAGTACTGCTCACCACAGGTCTGCTTTATGGTTACTTCGGTGCAAAGAAGGCTCTCTTAGTTGCGGGTCTTACTGTTCTCCTATCTCTGGTGTTCGCTTTCATCTCACCCTTTGGCAACCTTCCGCTTGATGTTACAGTTCCATTAACAGGAATGGCGGTTGTAGCCACATTCTATAAGATGTACATGGCAATGGAACGTGGGTCATGGACACTGAAGCTCAAAGGCATAAGTGCTCATGTGATACATCTTGGTATTCTTTTCATTCTCATAGGCATTGTTGCCAGCTCGAACATGCAGGTAGAAGGCTCTGATATTGTAACCGTGGACTATCCCGGACATTTCGAAGGGCAGAACTACATAGTTTCCGTAACAGACATGCATTCTGTTTTCGAAGGCTCTCCATACAAACAATATCCGGGTTCTTCCTACGCAACCCACATTACTTTCGATGTCTATAAGAAAGGTGTTTATTTTGATAGTGGTCAGGTCAAATACATAACTGACTTCAAATGGGGCCAGACATTCACTACTACTTATGTTGATCGGGGTGTCTTCGAAGAGTTGTTCATAGCTCCAAAGGCATTGAATGAAAGCAGTGGTGAGGTCAGTCTGTATGTCAGGACAGTTCCATTTATAACATTCATCTGGGGTGGTCTTTTCCTTATGGTTGCCGGCATCATCTCTCTTGTGCTTGTGGATCGTTCACTTGACAGCAGCAGCCCAAAGGCAGAACGACCTCTTAATGGAAAAGTAAATAATAAGGTTCGTAAGGAGGCCAAAAAATGAATTTCGGAATGATATTTATATGGTTGGCCTTCATCCTCGGTACAGGTTCAGCAGGTTTGGCTATTATCGGCCTTTTGCGAAACGATGAACGTTTGATCTCCCGTTCAAAACAGTTCGAGTTATGGTGTACCGTTCTAACAACATTTGCAATCATGCTGCTGACATATTATCTGTTCACAGTGTCGGCATCCTATGTCTATGTCTATCTGCATTCCAGCATAGACCTTGAATGGTTCTATCGCTTTTCTGCCCTCTGGGCAGGTCAGGAAGGTTCGTTCCTGCTCTGGACATGGTTCACTCTCATCATCCTTCTGGTAATTCAGTATACAGGACAGACGAAACAGCTTACGGATACGAAGTTAATGGATATCACAAGGGCGGTCTGTCTCACAATAGTAGCTTTCTTCCTCCTTCTTCTGGTATTGAAGAATCCGTTCGAGACCTATTACGCTGTTTTCGGAGGAGCTATCGAGACCTCCAACTGGAATCCTTTTGTTGCGATCTATCATCTCATCGATGGTCAGGGGATGAACCCGCTTCTCAGGAACCCCTGGATGGCAGTCCATCCCCCAATACTTTTCCTGGGATATGCCGCCTTCACTATACCCTTTGCAGCAGCATTTGCAGCACTTCTTATCGATGACGAGAGATGGATGGGGCTAACAAGGAACTGGATGCGTCTGGCATGGCTTTTCCTCACAGCAGGTATCGGTCTTGGTGGTTTTTGGGCATATGAGGTTCTCGGATGGGGAGCATGGTACTGGTCCTGGGACCCTGTTGAGACATCTTCATTAATACCCTGGATAACAGCTACCGCATTCCTGCATTCGGCAACAAGGGTCCGTTATGGAGAATACCGATTCCTTGCTCCGATGCTGGCAATAGTTTCGTTCATACTGGTAATATTCGCTACCTTCGTGACACGCAGCGGTATGTGGGTATCCGTACACTCCTGGCAGGACCTCACATTTGAAGGAACATTGATCGCGTTCTTCCTGGCGATACTTGTTGGTTCAAGTCTTATATTGCTGACGAGAAGGTACTTTGAAGAGAACGATGGCAGCGATAAAAGCGACCAGCATAAGGATAGATAAATAAATAATTGTTCAAAAAAAGATCAGGAGAATCTGAAATAGATCCTCCTGTTATTCTTCCCTTTATTCTCTGCCTTGAATATCTCAATATGTGGTATCTCGGCCGTATTTGAAACATGGGTCCCGCCACATGCCTGGTCATCGACATCAGGTATCCGTATAACTCTTATCTCTTCTATTTCCGGTGGGAATGCATCCTTGAGCTTCACGACCGAAGGTATCTTCAGTGCTTCATCTCTTGGAAGGATATCTATCTCGACATCGATGTTCCGGTCTATGATCTCATTGACCTTCGCTTCATAAGAGCCTATAAGCTCCCTGTCGAAGTCCTCAAGATTAAAATCAACTCTTGTCTTCTCTTCTGCTATCTGATTACCTGATATCTTCGCACCGGTCTCATTATGGATTATGGCACTGAGAATATGGGCAGTAGTGTGATATCTCATGAAAAGGCTTCGTCTGTCCCAGTCGATGGTACCTTTTACCTTATCTCCGACCTTCAATCCAGCCTCAGAGACCTCGTGGCTTATCTTCCCGTCAAATTTACCCACAAATATGACGGTATACTCTTTGCCATCACAGACCAGTTTCCCGGTGTCATGCGGCTGTCCTCCTGAACTTGGATAGAAAGCCGTCCTGTCAAGGACAACGAATCTATCATCGGTCACATCGAGGACATTAGCCTCGAACTCTTTCATCTGACAGTCTTTAAAGTAGAGTTCTTCCATATGGAAAATCAGGAATATCCTTTATAAATGTTTTTCATTCCGACAAAATCACATCTTTACTCTTCCAATATCGATGTAATCGACACCTTCGTCTGTGGGGATGGCATAGAGCATCCTCTTTCTTACACTGTTGGCAAGCCTTATGGCCCTTGACATAACAGGTAGTGTAAACTCATGGCCCAATGGTATCGAATGTATGAGATATTCGGAATGCGGTATCTTTGTTGGCGACTCCACCTGTGAATAAACACGGAAATGACTGCCGAACTTGAAACCTGTCTTTGGCACAACCCCTTTATCTCGAAGATCTGTGTAAACACTGCTCTTCATATTGAACTCTGGTTCAATTTCCGATGCCACCTTTGAAAATGCATCCACTTCCAGAGATTCATTCTGTCTGTTGTTGATATTGAGGACACCTTTCTCAAGGAGATATCGAGATTCAACAAGGGAAAGCTGCAATCTCTGGCTATCAAGGGGTTTCCCATAAAAGCCGTTCTCAAAAAGGGTGTTCGAAGCGTCCTCATCCCATATGACAACCCTGTCCTCAAGGAAAGTGGCATCTACATTGATATCCGGATAAAGAGGCTCCTTCATCTCACCTTTTAAACGTGGCCTTTTCACATCGTAGAACGTAATGTCACTCTCTTCGTCCACAATGGCAAGTATCATTTGCTTCCTGACGTTCTCGGCTGCTGCAAGGGAACGTAGCAGGTCTCTAAGTGGCATTGGTGCCCTCTCCGACCTTACATAGACGAACTGTTTTGCGGCTCCCTTTCCAGGATGACTGCCACGTGGGTATACGCGGAAATCGGTCACTCCGGGCTGGACGTAGAATCCCCTTTCTCTCAGGTCCTTATAAACGATATATTTAAGCTCGAAGGATGGCTGCAAGATGGAAGCTGCCTTGAAAAGACCTGCAAAATCCAGAACTTTTCCCTCATGTTCCACCTCTATCTTCCCGCGGTATGCCAGATATACAGCTTCGATAAGTGTAAGCTCGAGCCCGTTTGGTTTGGGTCTGCCGTAGTACCCGTTATTGTAAAACTCATTAATGGCTTTTTTTTCTACAAGTACACGGTCTTTGACTATCTCTGCTTTCATTTTTTATTACCTCTGTATCTGATGGCGGAATCCACGAAGGATGCTGCAAATTCTTTATATGAAGCTGCTTCCAGATGAGCGTATGCACCAAGGGTATTGTTCCTGACCAGTCCGTCCCATCCGTCACGTATCCCTGTTCCGCGGGATAGTTTTATGGCAAATTCAGCATCATCTGGTATTTCGATCACTTCTGAATGATGGAACTCATGTCCTATGAACGAATTCCCTTTACTGCCGATAACCGTATCTTCATCGAGCTGACCTATATTGTAACTGACCACACGTTTGTGCCCCATTAACGAGTGCCCTGGCAGTGCTCCGACCATTTCATGGGTGGCTTCCGGCATTTCTGCCATGTGGTATGTTCCTTCGTCTTTTACACCGGTAGTGATCCTCTCGGTCAGGTACATAAGTCCCCCGCATTCACCGTATATGGGGAGTCCGTTTTCTGAGGCTTTCCTTATGTCCTCCCTCATGCTTTCATTTGCCTCCAGCTCAGCAGCATAAAGTTCGGGATAACCGCCGCCCAGATAAAGTCCGTCTATATTCGGCAGTCTCTCATCGTGGATGGGGCTGAAATATTCAAGTTTAGCTCCTGCAAGTTCCAGAAGCTCAAGATTGTTATGATAATAGAAATTAAAAGCCTCATCAAGTGCAATTCCTATCACAGGTCTTTCACTTTCAAGCTTTCTGGGTATGAATATGGTGTTCTCTGCTTTCTTTAAGGGCTGTGCCTGTTGAGCTATCTCAATGAACTTGTCAATATCGATGCCTTCCGATATCCTTTTCTCGATGGCTGCAAGGCGTTCATCAAGATCATTGACCCGGCGTCTTTCCTCGATTGCGGGAACAAGTCCAAGATGACGCATGGATATCTGCATGGCATTGTCCCTTGGGATGATGCCGAGTACAGGAAGTTTGGTAAAATGCTCAACGGCTTCCTTTGCTTTCTTTGCATGCCGCATGCCGCCGATATTGTTGAGTATGACACCTACGATATTGACGTCAGGGTCAAAGTCCTTATATCCATTGACAAGTGCAGCGGCGGAGCGAGTGATGCTTCGGGCGTTGATAATGAGGATCACCGGACATTTCAGCATCTTTGCTATCTGTGCGGTGCTTCCCATATCCCCAATGCTTTCCAGTCCTTCGAAAAGCCCTCTGACACCTTCGATCACAGCGATCTCAGCCTTGCCATCCACTTCACATGCATGTGCGAACACATCAAGGACACCTTCTTCTCCCATGAGGTACCCATCAAGGTTACGTGCTCTCCTTCCTGTTATTTCGGAATGGTAGCTCGGGTCGATGTAATCAAGGGCTACCTTGAAAGGCTGTACATTATAGCCTCTGGTCTTAAGGGCTGCAAGCAATCCGGCGGTAATGGTGGTCTTTCCGGAAGATGATCTGTCAGCAGCAAGGAGCACTCTTGGAATATTGAATTCTTTATTATCTGCGGATGGCATGATGGTATCTCTTTTTATCTGGTAAGCTCTCTGAGACGCTCATCGTCAAGAGCAACAGGCATAACGGAAGTATCGCGTTGCATGATAGCCTTCGCGAGGTCACGATAGACTTGTGCAATGCTGGAGTCTGGTGCTTTTTCCATGACCGAGAAACCGTCCCTCTCGCAATCCTGCACGATCTGTTCCTTTGGTATGAATGCCACTTGCGAACTTGGTCACTATCTCTTTTTCACGGCTCACACTGCGGGAATTACATATGATCCCGCTAAGAGGAGTGTTTATCTTTGCCAGTCCCCTGCAGATATTGTTCGCTGCATAAAGGGGCATATATTCACCGGAGGTCAGGACATATGCTTCCTTTACAAGTCCCTTGCGTATGGGTGCTACAAAGCCACCGCATACGATATCTCCAGGGACATCGTAGATGATAAGGTCCATCTCGTTCAGCGTTTTTGAGATCTTCTTAAGTGTCTGGATGGCTACGATAATTCCACGTCCGGCACAGCCGATACCTGGTTCAGGACCGCCCACTTCCACACACTTTACGCCATTGTATCCGGTAAATACGACATCTTCCTCTTTCACATCCTTTTCCTCACGCAGAAGGTCAAGGATGGTCGGGATGCGTTTTCCTCCAAGAAGGGTGATGGATGAATCGCTTTTCGGGTCACAGCCAATTATCATTACCGTGTATCCCTCATCGGCACATGCGGCTGCAACGTTGGATGCAGTACTGGATTTTCCGATGCCACCTTTTCCATAGATAGCTATTCTTTTCTGTACGCTCATCTGCGAATGCTCCGTTTTATAATGATTCTTTTGCGACTTCTCTCAATGTTGCACCGAACTCGGATTCTACGATGTGGTTGACTCCGAGTGTCTTTGGATGCAGGTCTATCTCGACGATCACATGTTCGTGTCCCATTTCCTTAAGGGGTAATACCTGTCTTGGTCCGTTTGTGACGGATATCAGTTCCATATTGGATATGTGATCCATTGGGATTGCATGCGGGATTCCGCTTATCACAGCGAAATCGAAGTTGCTGTACTTGTCCTTTATCAGTTGATCAACAGTATTCCCTGCAATAGGATACTCGTCAAGTCCGCCAATGTTCTCGTGGATGATAACGCCTTTTTCCTTCAGGTCGTTCGCGATGCATTCTGCATGGTGGCGAACTCTTGGAAGTCCCAGCTTCTCATCGATATTTGCCATATTGACAATATTGTCTGCTTTGCCAAGCTGCTCAGCTACTTCGTTGATCGCAACTGTGATGTCTGCGAACATATATCCTGTCTCTTTCTTGGCGTTCATGATGACAAGTCCGCGCTTACCTTCCTTGAGCAATTCGATTATCCTCTGTGCAACCTTGTATTTCACATCGCCGCGTGAAGGCGCAAGATATTCCCGGCTTGCAGCACCATGTCTTAGTTCGACATTGGTCGCTTCCTCGAGCAGGGCACGCTGTCTTTCGAACTCTGTCTTGTCAATAACACCTACATCGAGTGCGGATTCAAGTGCAATGATCACACCTTTTGTATTGTTCCTGTAACCTGCGTGCACTTCCACTTCGATAACCGGCACATCAAGGTCTGCCTCCATTACCGGCTCATGCATTTCCTCTCCGATTATCATGCTGGCACAGGTGCCCACAACACCGATTAGCTTCGGCTTGAACATCTCGTTCACTTTATGGAGTACATTTACCAGTGCATCATGCCCTCCAAAAACGAAACCGGTTTCATCAAGGGCAGTTGTAACTACATGTATGCCGTCCTCTTCCAACAATCTCGCATGCTTGAAAGAGCATCCAGGTGGTCCGTGCAGTACTGCAACATCGACATTCAGGTCCCTTAAAGTGTACAATGAAGCCACGATGGAACTTGGTCGTGGGTGTATGATCGTAATATTCTTGTCCATGATAGTTCCTCATTTTTGATATTTTTATGAAATGTATGATCGTATATTTTATGAACTGTATAATCGTAAATTTTATGATGATACGTTTTTATCTGAAACATTTGACACACGACAATATAATGTCGCCAGCGGTGGAATTTATCAGGGCGGTGTCGATTCCTTCTTCAAGTGAGCGCACATAATATGCGTTATCATATTTTATATCACGCATACGGGTTCCCACTAAAATCACCTTGTCCATCATTTTTCCCCTTCTCTGAAGGAGGTCCGACACATTCTCAGGCGGGAGGCCTTCACATACCTGTTCTGCTTCTTCACCAAGTACGATAACAACCTTTCCCTCTTCAGATGTCAGAGCATAATCAAGTGCTTTTTCCACGGACAATATGTCCATTCCTGAATTGGAATTATCTATTAGTATCCTGCTTTCAAGTTCGCTCTTTGTCATCCTTCCGGTAAGACCCTTGAAATCACGAACTGTTTCTGATATATCTTCCTCATCAACCCCGAACGAAATTGCTATTGCAGAAGCTGCGGCGAGGGCTATGGTATAAGCAGAAACATCGAATCCTTTTGTTGTGGTCGTTCTGATGGTGGATTTTGGTGTACGAATGGAAACTTCTTTTCCTGTTATCGTTACGTTCACATCGGCAACATTGTCAGGTTCATCGCTAAAAGTTATCGTGTCGATATTCTTTTCCCGGGTAGAAGCTATGGCTTTTTCTGCGTTTGAACTGATCAATAGAATACTGTCAGCCTTTGCATTTTCCACCATCTGCAATTTAGCATCACTTGCCCATGCAGTGCCCGAGGCTATCCTGTAATCCAGTTCTAGTGATGTGATAACTCCAATATCCGCACATCCGGTGCCTCCAATGGATGTTTCAAAAATAATTACGTCAGGTCTGAGCCTTTCCTTTTCCATGATCTCAATGGCTATGAGGATGCTTCCGGGTGCAATGCTCAGCCCTTTGTGGATGATTGTGGCAATACCCTCTTTCCAGTATTCAAGTCCTCTGGATGTATGAAGTAGAACTGTCTGTTTCCTTGAAATAATGTCTGCCAGAAGAGATGCAGTACTTGTCTTGGCCTTTGTACCGGTGATCTCAATGACCTTTTGTCCGGCAAGACGTTCACTTTCATTGATAAGCTGTCCCACCATTTTATGATGTGTGACAACAGGGTTCCCTTTTTTTCTTGCACTTTTCAGTACTTTGAAATTCGGGTCCAGATGAACTGGAGCTACAACGATTTCCGTAGGTTTTAGCTCAATTTCGTCCTTTGAAGAAAGAACAGGAAAAAATGTTTGCAGATCAGATATTGTCACATCGTCCAGTGTATCATAGACATCGATGGCACGGACATTATATCCAAGCCGTGCCATCTCTTTTGCAACAGGAATTCCGGCGTGCGTCAGGTCGAGCACGACCGCATCCTTCTGACCTGCGTTCATAGTTATTGGTCTGTTTACATTACTTCCATTGCTCTCTCGAATACGAGCTCTGCAAGAAGTTCGTGGTGTCCGAGTGGTTTTCCATAAGTGACCGTCACTTCGTTTCCATCCACTGTGAACTTACCTTCCTTTGTTTCCGGGTCGAGCTTGAGTATTTCCGGAATATCTTCTGTGATGTGAATTCCTGATGCAAGGAATACAGGTACAGCTACGATCTTTGTAACGCCTGTGCCTTCGAAGTCAGCAAGAGCTTCCTGAACTGTTGGAACTGTGTTCTCCATGAAACCTGCTTTTATCACATACTCAGGGTGTTTTTTTCCAATTGTAGCTGCTATCTCTGAGACAACTTCTTTGTTGTAAGGCAGTCTGCTTCCGTGGCCAATGGCTAAGATTCCTATCTTTTCGCTCATTTTTTATACCTCTAATGTGTTGGATTTTAATTTCAAATTGTTTCGCTTTTCGATGAAAAGGAATGCAAGATAATCAATGTTCATCTGTTCATCCCATTTTTCGAGAAGCTTTAATTTGGCACGGTGTTCATACGTTTGTACACCGTTTGTGTTACTACTATGATATTGTGATTACATAAAAACAATTCGGGTTTGTTCTTGTCAGTACTATGCACACCTTTTAAAAATAAATTATTGTGGGCGCAAATACTGTATAGAAAATATGGGCAAACCTTGAAATGAAAAATAGCGATTAAAAATAGTGAAATCAATATCAGGTAGACGATATGGTCAATAAAATAAGAAAAAGAATATCTATAAAAAAAGAATCAGGAGCCGTCGTCTTCTCCGTCATCCTCTTTGTAACCATCAGCTCCGATCATGGCAGCTTCAACGGAATCAATACCATCGAGCCATTCTGCAACAAGGCCGTATGGGAGATCTTCCATGGCAGCTTCTGGCAGACTTTTACCGTCCAGTATAAGTGCTCCGACCTGGGCAATGCATGTTATGGCCGAGTCAATATCTTCTGCTTCTTCAAATTCGATCGCTACTGCAATGAGATCTTCGATGCTTGATTCTTTATCAAAGTCGCCTGCTATGTAGCACTCGCATGCTGCGAAGCTTCCTGCAAGGGCTGTCTGTACAGACTCGAGCATCATATCAATGTCCTCGGACACAGGTTCGACCTCTTCGAGTGTAATATCTCTGATATCCTTAATTATCGCGATCGCATCATCTAAAGGAAGTGTCTTATTCTCGTATTTTGCAATGACCTTCAGGCATGCGAGAATGATGTCATCTTCCATAGTGACAAAAATCGCACCTTCTTTCCCGGAGTTTTCCTCTTCTTCCTTGAACTCGAATCCGCTTTCTTTCACTTGACCGAGCCAGTTGCTCCAGCGCTCTGTTGTATAAAAATCATGGTCGATTTTTTCATGTGTGTCCGACATTTTAGTACCTCTTTCAATTTTCACTTATTGGGTATATCTAGGACATGTTCCGGTATTAATATAAAAGACATTCGAGTCAGGGTAATAGCTCGACTTTCTTCAATGTAACTGAAGGGTCAGCTTCCATCTCTACAGTGCCCATCACTTTCAGAATGGTACACCTTTCTCCGTTGCGAAGTCCTTTTGGATAGCAAAGCTCATATGTCTCAGCATCCAGTTTCTCATCACATTTTGGTGCCTGATATCTTATCTTTGAACCTTCGATAGCCTTTTTTGAGTCCAGTAATGCAAAGATCGGTGCTTTAACAACATCGACGACCATCGCTCCTTTATCATGGACAAAACACTCATGAAGGGTATCGTTCCTTACCTTTACTACCCTGTACTTCTTTCCTTTTTCAAGGCTCATACAGGTGTTTTTCAGTTTGCACTGCTCGCATTCCGGCGTCTCTCCATCGAAGAAGAACTCTGCACCTTCTTTTGCGAGTCTGGTTCCAATGAGCGTTATAGTGGTATCCATGTCCTCCATTTAATCACCTTGTGTTATGAGATCGTAATGACCTTAGTAATATATGATAATTTTTGGGTATATCAAACCCGCTCTTCTTATATAGATATAGATATACTGATAATCCCTGAATTCAGACCTTTTTTTAGGATATGACCTTTGTCTTCTTTGCGACTATTTCAGCGGCATCAGGTGTCAGCCCAGTGCCAAGTATGGTATATCTTTCAGGTCTGATAGTATGTGAGAGTACAAGTGCTTCTAATATATACTTATCTTCAATACCCAGCTCTTTGGCAGTAGTGGGTGCTCCTATCAGCTTTAAAGCATCACTTATCCTTTTCCAGTCACCGCCATGAAGGTACATCATCAATATTGTACCAACACCACATTGTTCGCCGTGAAGTGCCGGTTCATCTGCTACCCGGTCAAGGGCATGGCTGAACATATGCTCAGATCCGGATGCCGGTCTTGATGAACCTGCAATGCTCATTGCGACCCCGCTTGAGACAAGTGCCTTAACGACCATTCTGACGGAGCTTTCAAGTTCGGGCTTTATCGAATCCGCTGAATCGATAAGTATCTGTGCGGTCATGCTTGCAAGTGCGGCGGCATATTCACTGAACGGCACATTCTGTAGCCGGCTTGCGAGTTGCCAGTCAAGCACTGCAGTACAATTCGAGATAATGTCTCCACAGCCTGCTGCTAATAATCTGTAAGGCGCATTGGCTATGATCTCCGTATCTGCAATAACTGCCATTGGTGCGTTAGCCTGGACCGATGTCGTAGTTCTCCCATCCTTAATGGAAGCTCTCGAAGAGACGATACCATCATGTGAAGCAGCAGTCGGGACACTTATGAACGGCACTTCCAGCTCAGTGGCAGCAAGTTTCGCGACATCGATGGTCTTACCGCTACCCACACCCAAAAAGTATTTGGTGCCTGATTCTATTGCATGCTTCCTTATCCTTTCAACTTCTTTCATGGATGCTGATTCCGAGATCATCAGCTCGACGTTCTGGCCTACATCCTGCAATGAATCCTGAACGATCTCACCTGCTATCCCTTTGGTACTCTTTCCTGTGACCACTAATGCGTTGTCGATAAGTTTCAGGTCTGTGCAGACATCTCTGACCTCGTTGATGACACCATTTCCTATCACAACATTTCTTGGTAGCTGCATCCATTTCTTCTGTCCGTTCATATCATGCGTCACATCCATGTGTATATGGTAATCTGTATCTCTGACACCATATATTATTAAGCATTAGTGTTATTAGATTATTCCTACAGCTTTTCCAACAGTGAGAAATAATGTGCCCGTATGTAGATAAGATCTTGGAATTTGTGAACCGTTATTATCTTGAACCGATCTTTCAGGATAGTGGATACAATGTAGTGAATACCCTTACCTGGGCACTTATACTGGGAATTTGTGTTTTTGCGGTTGCCTGGTTGCTTGAGAAATGGAATGTCGAGGTTGATGACAAGTTTGTATTTTCCATCATTCCTTTCATACTTGCAGGCTCATCTTTAAGGGTGATCGAGGATGCGGGTGTTTTTGATGCACCTTTGAGCTATCTGTTTATCACTCCAAATATCTATTTCTTTGTGTTCATGGTCACAGTGTTCTGTCTGCTGTTGTCCAGGCTGATCGCTTCTTCAGAAAAGGTCTCTGACTGGAAGGTGCCTTTTGCATCACTTGGCTTATGCTGGTTCGTAATTAACATCATAACCCTTCTCATAGTGGAAGATATCACTCGTCCGTTCATTCTTGTTGCCATCGTCTCACTGGGGACGGTCCTTGCAGGGGCAATATATGTTGCTTTTAATAAGGCAGGTATTTCCTTTGTAAAGGACCCTCTGAACATGATGATCATCTGGTCTCATCTTTTGGATGCATCGTCCACTTTTATCGGTGTTGATATCCTTGGATACTATGAAAAGCACGTTGTTCCTGCTTATCTGATCGATCTGACCGGTACTGCGCTTGTCATGTTCCCATTGAAATTGGCCATCTTCCTTCCGGTGATCTATATTATAGACACGCAATTCGTTGCCGATGATGAATCAAAGAGGTTGAGGACGTTTGTCAAGATGGTGATAATCATCCTTGGTCTTTCACCTGCGTGCAGGAACACTATCAGAATGGCACTCGGGATCTGATTATAATGGATGTGAACAACGATATTTCTGTTGATACGGGCCTTGGGGGAACTATTTGCCGGAGTGGCTGTATGATCCGCGAGTACCTTCGTGGGCTTGTGCCGGAAATAGGTATCATTGTGTTCTTGTTCATTGCCTCTGTCATTGTAGGCTATGCTCATACGGCAGTTGATCCTTCTTCCTCCACCATGTCACTTGAAGGGCTGGATGAACTTATAGAGCTTATCAAAAGCCTGAACGCTTTTGAAATAATGCTCTTCATATTTTTCAACAATGCCATTAAAAGTCTCATTGCGTTCGTATTCGGATTGGGCTTTGGCATTATTCCCCTGTTGTTCGTGGTCTCGAACGGTTATATCCTTGGCGTGGTCACCTATCTCGAATCAATGGATAATGGTCTTGCTTATGTTGCCATAGCAATTCTTCCGCATGGTGTGATAGAACTGCCCATGATACTGATCTCGGCTGCAATGGGGCTCAGGATGGGTCTGCTTGTGTTCAATGCACTGGCTGGTAGGGATGTGGCTCTCAAACAGGAGTTCTTGCAGGGTCTGAATGTTTTCTTCCGTTTCATCGCTCCTTTGCTTTTGGTGGCAGCGGCTATTGAAACTTTCATAACTCCTTTGTTGATCGCATTGTTCACCGGGTCGATCTGACCTTTTCGTCATCTTTTAGAATTATGGCCTTTCTCTTGTTGTAGTAAGAATAAGTCTTTTATAACGCATGTTCCATTGTATCACAAAAACCCGGAGAACAAAAAGGATGATCGACAGGAAAGAGATTATTGAGATTGCGGAGAGCTATTATACTGATGACATAAAGATTGGTACAGTTGCTTCTCACTCAGGATTGGATGTATTTGACGGTGCTATAGAGGAAAATTTCGAGACCTTTGCAATATGCCAGGCTGGTCGTGAAAAGACATATACCGAGTACTTCAAGTCAAAAAGGGACGCTAATGGCAAGGTTGTGCGCGGTATCGTTGATGATCATGTTGTATATGATAAGTTCAATGAGCTCATGATCCCCGAGAATCAGCAGAAGCTTGTGGACGACAACGTTCTTTTCATACCCAACAGGTCCTTTACTTCCTACTGTGACATCGATGAGGTCGAGAACGATTTCCGTGTGCCAATGGTCGGAAGCAGGAACATGCTTCGAAGTGAGGAGCGCGGTATGGACCAGGACTATTACTGGCTTCTTGAGAAGGCAGGCCTTCCATTCCCTGAAAGGATAAACGATCCTGAAGATATCGATGAGCTTGTAATGGTAAAGCTCCCTCATGCAGTAAAGAAACTTGAGCGTGGGTTCTTCACTGCCGGAACTTACAGTGAATATGTGGAGAAGTCCGAGTCCCTCATCAAACAGGGTGTGATCACAAGGGAAGCCCTTGCAGAAGCAAGGATCGAGCGCTATATCATTGGCCCGGTCTTCAATTTTGATATGTTCTATTCCCCTATCGAGGAAGAAATGAACAAGACCGAGATCCTTGGTGTTGACTGGAGGTTCGAGACAAGTCTGGATGGTCATGTCAGGCTTCCTGCGCCACAGCAGATGAATCTCGCTGAACACCAGTTAACTCCTGAGTACACAGTATGTGGTCACAATTCTGCAACACTTCGTGAATCTCTCCTTGAGGAGGTCTTCAAACTTTCAGAAATGTATATCAAGGCATCCAAGGAGTTCTATGACCCTGGGGTCATTGGTCCTTTCTGCCTCCAGACCTGCATTGATAAAGATCTGAACTTCCATATCTATGATGTTGCTCCAAGGGTTGGCGGCGGTACGAACGTTCACATGTCCGTTGGTCATCCCTACGCCAATACACTATGGCGTAAGCCTATGAGCACTGGAAGGCGCGTTGCCTTTGAGGTACGCCGTGCAATCGAATCCGGGCAGCTAGATAAGATCATAACATGATTGGAATATTTTGAAGCTCCCTCGGAGTTTCTCTTTCTTCTCTTTTTTATTTTGTATTCTTTTTTATTGATTTTCATTGCCGGGAGGATTCTTTTCATTGGTTTTTATATTCCACCTTCTATAATGCCGAAAGCATTATATATTATATGCACAATAATAATTATTATGATGAGGGTGGGGGTGTGTAAATTCACATTGCTAAACTAATCAGGAGAAGTTCTCATGAAAATAGTACATGCTCAAACTGTACTTACTGAGGACCAGCTTGAAGAACTCAAGAAAAAGTCCAATGAGCCGTCTACAAAGGAAGCTTTGAGCATAGCGGTTCAGCATTATCTTGAGTGTGAGTACACTGAAATGAATGATGAAATGTGGACTCGCAAGCTTGAAAAAGTAGTGCAGAAGAAGCAACAAATTGACTCTAATTAATTATTAAATATATATGGAGAGTAAATAATATGTTTAAAATGAATAGAAATGAAGATGCAGTGTCCCCGGTCATTGGTGTAATTCTAATGGTCGCTATCACTGTGATCCTTGCTGCTGTCATTGCAGCATTCGTGTTTGGAATGGGAGCACCTGAGACCGCACCACAGGCAAGTCTCAAGGGAAGTCCAGCATCAGTTGGTGACAACAATGTCCTCAAGCTCGAGCATCAGGGTGGAGACATGGTAACTTTCACTGACGCAAATACACGTATTACTATGAACGGTGTAGCTGTAGAACTAGGTATTCTCGATTCTACAAATTCATCATTTGAAGCTGGAGAAGTACTTTATCTCTACAATGATGGTGGAGATTACTATCTTGATGGCTTTAACGAATCACCTGCGTATGATTCAAGTATTGTGCTAGCTGGAAATACTTCAAACGTCAAGATGATTGATGTTGCAAGTCAGCAGATGATTGCTGATATGGATATAAGGTTCTAAAACCTTTAAAGAACATGGCGCATGATTGCGCCAATATCTTTCTTTTTTTTAAATTATTTTTCTAAAAAAAGTTGAAGCAATATCTTTCACTTCAATGTACTATCGGTCATTTCATGACCAATGTTCGTTCTCATTATCTCTTTAACTTCTTCGACATCATCGCTCTGTCCTAAAGCCCACATAAGTTTTACCAATGCGACTTCAGGAAGCATGTCCTCACCTTCAATTGCACCTGCTTTTTGAATGTCTCTTCCGGTATCATATACTCTGTCACAGACACGACCGTTCAGGCATTGGGATGTCATTATTATCGGAATTCCACTCTCAGTTGCACGCTTGATGTTCGTGATCCAGTCGGTTGAGACATGTCCCAGCCCGGTCCCTTCTATTACGAGGCCTTTGTACCCTGAATCAATGTAGTAGGAAAGGATATCTGGATTAGCACCTGGGACAAACTTTACAAGGGCACATTTTGGTTCAAGGGTGTTCTTCAGTTCAAGTTTTTGGCTACCGCGCTTCGAAAATGGGAGTATGGTCTCTATCTTATGGGTCGAATGGTCGATGTAGCCTATAGGGTCCGAGTTGATGGACTGGAATGCATCTCTTCTCGATGTGTGCATTTTCCTGACCTTCGTTCCGAAATGAATGGCACATCTGTCATCGCAGGTGGTGTCGTGCATGACAACACAGACCTCTGCAATATCGCTGACAGCAACCTTTGCTGCACAGATGGCGTTCATGGCATTATCGCTGCTTGGTCTGTCTGCACTTCTCTGGGATCCGACAAAGACTACCGGTACCGGGGTCTTCAGCATAAATGATAGTGCTGCTGCTGAATACATCATGGTGTCAGTACCATGTGCGATGATGATACCATCTGCACCATTCTCTATCTCTTCAGCTACAGCTCCTGCAAGTTCTGTCCAGTACTCTGCTTTCATGTTTTCGGACAGGATGTTGTAGAGTACCCTTCCATTGATATCTGCTATCTCGGTCAATTCTGGTATCGCATCAACGATATCGTCTGCGGAGAACTGTGCAGTAACGGCACCTGTGCGATAATCGACCTTACTGGCAATGGTCCCGCCGGTGGAAAGTATGGTCACCTTGGGCAACTTCTTTTGTCCTTTTGCCTTGTCGGGCTTAGCCTTTGGAGCATTTTTTGGTCCTGCTTTCTCGAGAAGCGTTATGCTCGCTCCTTCGGGATCAACTCCTGCATTATAGCCGCTTACCATCTTTACGACAATATGGTCAGTATTCGAAGGCATCACGACGCCTTCATAGGTATTCCCGTCCTTCTCTATCCTTATTCTGTCACCAAGTTCAAAATCCATTATGATCACTCATCAAAATAATTGTAATATATCAAACATCTATGCATTTTTCAACTTCACTAAAGAGGTTCTCTATTGCGCTGTCCCTGTCAGTTATAAGGGACTCGAGAATCTGTGTATCGTTAGCTATTCTTTCTCTTGAGCTTTCTATGAGCCGTTCCATACTGTCCGGAGACGGACCGCCGATAACACTTCTCTTACTTACATTGAGTATGGGATCAAGTGCTTCCTTGACCATCTCTTCCGTAAGACCTCTGGAGCTTAGGCTTTCACCTATAACATTGTGTGCGACCGCATCTATCTCTCCGAGAGTTGGTTCCCCGTTCCCACGGGCAAGCACGCCTACTATCTGATGTGCGGTCCGGAATGGTATGTCACATACACGTACCATTGTATCTGCAAGTTCGGTGGCTGTTGTGAATCCTGCAGTTGCAAGGCCTGCCATATTTTCCTTGTTTATACTCATGGTTGCCATCATGCCATTCATGATCCTGACAGATGCTCTTGTGGTCTCAAGAGATTGCATGATGTTCGGAGTTGCTTCCTGGAGGTCTCGATTATAGCTTAAAGGCAGTGCTTTGCAGATGGCCAAAAGGGACATTAAGGAACCTATTGCATCCCCGCTCTTTCCACGCAGGAGTTCAGCGGTGTCGGGGTTCTTCTTCTGTGGCATTATGGATGAAGTGGATGCATATCTATCATCCAGCTCGATGAATGCGAACTCCGAGGTGGACCATATCACGATCTCTTCTGCCATCTTGCTCAGGTTTATCATAAGATTTGCAAAGACGGATGCTGATTCAATAAGGAAATCACGTGAGCTTACCGCATCCATTGAGTTCTCGATCAGGCCATCGAAGCCAAGGAGTTTACATGTCCTCTCTCGGTCGAGGTCAAAGCCTGTGGATGCAAAGGCAGCTGCACCAAGGGGGCTCAGGTTCACACGTTTATAGCAGTCCCTCGTTCGTTCGAGATCACGGCCTATGGCATTTGCATGGGCTGTCAGGTGATGGGCGAGGGTAGTTGGCTGTGCATGCTGGAGGTGTGTGAATCCCGGCATAAGTGTATCGAGATTCTCTGATGAGATGTCGTTAAGAGTATTCCTTAGGGCGATAACATCTTCCATGAGCAGTAACAGCTCATTTCTCAACGTGAGTCGGATACATGTCGCAACCTCATCATTTCGTGAGCGACCGGAATGCATTCTGCCACCTGTATCTTCCCCGACCATATCAATGAGCCTTGATTCAAGTGAAATATGGATATCTTCATAAGTGTGGTCAAGTTTTTCGATACCTTCCTCTTTTATCGTGAGCAAACCTTCCAGTATCTTCTTGCAGTCTTCTGCTTTGATGATCTTTCTCTCTTTGAGCATGATCGTGTGTGCAAGATCTACCAGAATATCTGCCTTGAAAATCCATTTGTCAGCGTTCATCGATGAAGTGAAATTAATTATCTCTTCATCAGGAACAGATGCAAGTCGCCCTCTTCTTAAAATATCGCTCACTTGAATACCTCTAAATTATCTTTAAAATATATGGAATCCACTAATTCTGTAGCGTGGTATGCCACAAAACCTTAAAAACGAATCGGTTTCTTAAAATATTCCGTAAACTTAACTAAAAAAGAATGATGCTTATTTAGGTAACTGGATGTGCATCTCTGTACCTTTGTTCTCTCCTTCGCTTTTCACCCATATCTTCCCTTTGTGTGCGGTGACTATCTCTTTGCATATATAAAGTCCAAGTCCTGTGCCACCATATTTGCGGGTCCTTGAAGCATCTATCTGATAGAATCTCTGGAATAGCATAGGGATCATGTCGGGTGGAATTCCAATGCCATTGTCCTTTAACACAATGTGGATGAATTCATCTTCGTCCTCGATGGTAAATTTAAGCAAACCGCCTTCAGGTGTGAACTTTATGGAATTGTCCACTATATTGGTTAGCATGTCGGTGAGCTTATCCCTGTCTCCATTGATGTTTGGGATGGTATTCGGCATATCCTTCTCAACAGTTAGTTTCTTATCTTCTATCTGGATCTTAAGGTCCTGTAGTGTCATCTCAATAATTTCTACTATAGAGACCTGTTCAAACACATATTGAACATTGCCTGACTGTACCCTGCTGATGTAGAGGAGGGAATCAACAAGTCTTTTTAATCGATTTGCATTTCTAAGGACCGTTCTTTCCATTCCCTTTTGCTGGTCGTTCAAAGCTCCAAGTGATTCGTCATAAATGAGTTCAGTATAACCTTTGATGGATGTAAGTGGTGTTTTCAGTTCATGGCTGACATTTGAAAGGAACCTGTCTTTCATCTGGTCGAGACTCTTTAGCTCCTCATTGGCAGTGGCAAGGTCTTCTGCATATTTTTTCAATGCCTCTTCTGATTCTATGCGGGCTGTGATATCTTCAATGACTCCGATGCCGCCAAGGATGCTGCCATCTTCCGCGATGTTCGGGCTATAATCTGCTTTGATGGGCGTGACCTTTTGGCTGAGCGCTGATACGTATTTACCTTCATAATGGCCTGTCTTTCTTGCAAACACCTGTTTAACAGCGTCTGTCATTTTTTGGTCTTTGATGCCTCTCAACATATTCAATCCAATGATCTTATCCTTTGAAGCACCCATTATCTTTGCAATGTTGTCGTTACAATGAGTTATTATTCCGTCTTTATCAAAAGTAAAGATGCCAAGTGGAGAGTTCTCGAATATTAATCTGAACTTTTTCTCAGTCTCCAACAATGTCTGTTCGACCATTTTTCTGTCAGTGACATCGATAATTATTCCCTGGTAGTAAGATGGTCTCCCATCTTCATCAGATGCCAATAAAGATCTTTCAGCGACCCATCTCGTTTCTCCTGCTCGGGTCAGTATCCTATATTCCTTTGAGAAGAATTGCCGACCTTCAATTTCAAGTCTTGTAACATCATTACGCACAAAATCAAGGTCTTCAGGGTGTACTATATCACCAAATATCAGATTCCCTGAAGTAAAATCCTCCGGCGTGTATCCGAACTGTGTTATGTTATCTGAGACAAATTCCACCGGCCAGTCCTTTTCAGCTGTCCAGAGAAAAGCAACTACGGGACTGTTCTTATATATCTCTTCAAGTTTCTTCTTTGAAGTTATCATGTCCTTGAAGGTCTTTTCCCGGATATTTTGTTCTGTTACACTTTCCACGGTGCAGATGAACCCTGTATATTTATCAGAACCGTTAAGCATTGGAATTATATGCCCACTAAGTAGGTTGAGATTTCCTTCAGGTGTCAGGAATGAAAGGGAGTGGTATCGGGTAGGTTTTAGTTTGTCTTTTACCTGCAGGGAAAGCTCAGTAAAATGTGTTTCGTCACCAACGCTTAGTTGTGCAACTTCCATGAAATCCTTAATATCTTTACCGATTATCCTTTCTTCTGAAATTCCGGTAATGTCTTCCATCCCTTTACTAAAATAAATGAATTTGTTATTTGCATCAACGGCCCATATCCCTTTGTACAGATTACTAATCATTTTGTCAAGTACATTTTTCATTTATGGTACCTCCACACACCGTTCGTTTTTGCAACAACCAATCTCTGAAGGCTCGATACTAGCCACATTGGAAATTCAGAATATGTTTGTAAAATTATGTCTCTACAATAAGTCCCATATTTAACATTGGGCTGCTCAAATTAATAAGTTTTGGCAGTTATTCGGAGGACCCTTCGGACAATTTGTTCAACCTAATCCAAAAAACAGTGCCATGGCCTTCAGGATTGTCCCTTACACCCACCTCTCCTTTGTGCAATTCGATGGCTCTTTTGACAATGGCAAGTCCAAGTCCGGATCCTTTCACACCAGACTTATTAACACGTTCGAAACGTTCGAATACCGTCTTTTTATATGCGTTATCAATACCTTCACCAAAGTCAGTGATCGTGATCTCGGTGTGCTCAATGTTCTCTTTTATCTCGATAATGACCTTTGTTTTTTCAGGGCTGTATTTGATAGCGTTCGAGATAATGTTCGTGAACACGGTTTCAATGATATTGTTGGCAAGAACGAAATACTCTCTATCTTCGATAAACTCTATTTCTATCTCTTTATCAGCTGCTTGGTTTGCCAATGTCTCTATGGAATTATTGATCACTTCTACAATTTCCAGTGACTCGAGTTCGACATTCTCCGAACTCTCAAGTTTTGCAAATTGTGAAGCTGATTGGATCATTTCGATAAGGTGGTAATTGCTCTTCCATATCTTATTGAGATATCGTTCTGTCTTTTCGTCCTTCTCTGTCATCAAGAGCAATTCTGTATAACCTTTAACGACTCCTGCCGGGTTAAGCAGGTCATGTCGCAGAATGTCTGTGAACATATCTTTTAACTCATTGGAATGCTCAAGCTTCTTTGCATATTCCTTAAGCTCTTGTTCTGTTATTTGCTGGTCAATGCTTGCCTGCTGGAGGGAATGTCGGGTTTGTTCAATACCGTCTGTCAGAAGTTTAAGGTCACCATGACCATGGACACGCAGATTACGGGAAAAATCCTCTTCTTTCATTGCGGATAGGACCTGATTCGAATCGTTGATGATAAGGTCGAGCACTTTTGCGAACACATTCATGGAATCTGCCAGTTTTCTAAATTCTCCTGCATATTCCCCTTCAAAACGTGTCTTAAGATCCCCTTTAGAGAGCTGTTCTGCAACCCTTATAGTCTCTTCAACAGGTACCATTACACCATCGAGGATATGGTTAAGACCTTCCGGTATTTTCCTGAAATCCTCATCGATCTCAGTGTTTGCACGGATGTTAAGTTTTCCTTCTGCAGCAGAATCGGCCATGTCCTTAAAATCATTCACAATATCATCTATTGATGCTGTTACTGAACGTGATGCCACGTATGCTGCCAGTCCCATGAAGAAAACAGATAATATTCCAATTCCTATGAGCTTGTCCCTTAAAGCAAAAGTCCCGGCCAGCATTTCACTTCTTGGGACTACAAGGAACAATCCGTAATTTTTAGATTTTACCGGTTCATAGAAAACAACAACTTCTTTTCCAGTCACCGGGTCTATGGTATTTACATGACCGCTTTTTTCATGCTGGATGTCATCTGCAGCCTTTGCCAATTCTTTATTGTCATAATCGTAGATCGTTTTAACTCCGATCCAGTCTTTGTTATACGGTTGTGAAAGTATTGTGCCAGAGCTGCCGGTCATGATGGCATATCCTGTATCGAATGCATTGATCTGGCTCACGATATCATCGACATACTTCAATGATACATCTACACCTGCCACACCCAGAAATTCATCGTCCTTTATGATCGGTGCTACATAACTCACCATAAAAATATCTTCGTAGTAGTATGGGTCAGTAATGAAGTTTTTATTGAATATCTTTGGATAAACATAATATTCCAAAGTTTCATAACCCTGAAGCGGTTTTAACTCGATCTCCCCTTCGATCTTGTTCCAGAATGGTATAAAACGTCCCGATGCATCATGTCCTTCTGCATTGATGAACTCACTGTCCCTGCCATCAAAAGCATTAGGTTCATACGCCACATAAGTTCCAAGCAAGTGAGGATTGTCTTCAAGTATCCTGTTCAGAATCCGGTTCACTTCGTCCCTATCTGATGAATTATATTCACTCATGGTGGAACTAATGGCATGCGCTAGTGCCATATTGGAGCGCATATCTCCATCGAACTGGTTTGCATAACCTTTTGTGATCTCAATGGATTGCTGGTTCGCAAGCTCTTCCTGCACTGATATTTGGGTAGTAATTGTAACGGTGGTTGCTAAGATCATTACTAAAAGAACGCCTGTAACAGCAGAAAGTACAAGTTTTGATCTAAGCGATACCTGCATCCAGTTCATGTGACTCCGCTTTAAATGGCTGGTTATCGAATATTAACGTTTCTGAACAGGTGTTATATTTTATTAGATCAATATCTATTCTACTTATTTATATTATCTATAACAGTAACAATGGTGCTTCTCATCTCATTTCTATGAAAATAGTGTTAAAAATATACAAATGATGGCCAATCATCATTTATTTGTGATCAATGCGCTCGAAAGCTTTATACTTCAAATGGCTTTTCCGAAATAGTTCTCCATTTTTTGATAATTATGTGGAGCAAGTAAAAAGAGGACATCACAAGGATAATTGTCGCACCTGAGGCTATGTCGAAGTAATAGGACAGCATGAGACCAATTATCGTAAAGGCGGTACCGAATGAGATCGATAGGAACATCATCTTCCTCATGTCGTCTGTAAATTCCCTGCTCAATGCGGCAGGAATTGTCAAAAGAGCAATTACAAGTATAAGTCCTACAACACGTATCATCACTACGACTGTTAGCGCAATAAGGCAAAGCAAAAGCAGGTATAGTTTTTCAACAGGTATTCCTGCAACAGTGGAGAAGTCCTCATCATAGCACAATGCCATGAACTCTTTGTACAGTACATATACCACCAGAATGATAATGGCATCCAGTGCCAGCATCATCGTGATATCTGACTGAGGCACTGTAAGTATATTCCCGAAAAGATATGTCATTAGGTCGGGTGCATATCCGGGGGTCAGACCTATGAAAATGATGCCGATTGCCATGCCCATTGACCAGAGTATTCCTATTATAGTATCTTCTGCAACATCTGTACGTTTGCTGAAGGTGCCTATGGTAAGTGCAGAAAGCAGGCTAAAGGGTAACACACCCATTATGGGGTTTATCCCGAGAAAATAGCTGATACCTATTCCGCCAAAGGATGCGTGTGCAATTCCTCCGCTGATGAGGGCTATCCGTTTTACAACGACATATACTCCGATTATTCCGCATGCGATACTTGCAAGAATGCCTGCAGTGATGGCATTGATCATAAATTCATATTGTAATATTTCCAGCACTTCGATCCCCTCATCAGTGTTTATGCAATACCCTGTGCGGTACGCCATGGGCTATCAATTCCACAGGACAGCCGTAGACCTGCTCGACGTCTTCAGGGACAAGTTCCTTTGAACCGTGGTAATGCAGTTTCCCGTTAAGGCATGCTATCTTGTCCACGAGTACGGAAACGGCACTGATATCATGTGAGACCATTACTATTGTGACCCTGGACCTGAGCTTCTTAAGCAGTTCATAGAATTCCATTTGCATCATGGTGTCAATACCTGTGACCGGTTCATCCAGAATAAGCACCTTTGGTTCGCTCACAAGGGCACGTGCTATGAAGACCCGTTGTCTCTGCCCTCCGGAGAGTTCTCCTATCTGGCGATCACTATATTCGAGCATTTCCACGGTCTCAAGGGCTTTCTCGGTTGCAGCATGGTCTTCTTCTGTGTATTTTCGGAATAATCCTTTCTTTCCCATTCGTCCCATAAGCACAACTTCTCTGACATTTATTGGGAAATCGAGGTTCGAAGGATTGTATTGGGGCACATAACCGATCAGGTGGCGTGCTTTCTCCGGGGTTGTGCCGAGTACTTCCACGGTTCCCCTCTGTGGTTTTATCAATCCCAGAATGACCTTCAATAGTGTGCTTTTCCCGCCACCGTTCGGTCCTATTATTCCAAGGAAATCCCCCTCTTCGATGGAAAGGTTCACGCCTTCCAGCACTGTCAGGTCCTTGTATCTTAACCATACATCTTTAACATCGATCACTTTACCCATCCGAACACCTCATCATATGGTCAGACCTTCTGAAAATGCTTCGCTTATTATCTCTAAGTTCCCCACATAGTCCTTTGCAAGAGGGTCAACAACCACTACTTTTCCATCTATTGCAGAAGCGATGGTCTCGGCACTCTGTTTGCTGAATTGGGCTTGTACGAAGATGGTCTTGATGTTCTTTTCCTTTGCCTTATCGATGACCCTTTGCATATCCTGGGGGCTTGGTTCCTTCCCCTCGTTCTCGATAGTTATCATATCGAGTCCGTATTCTGTTGCAAAATAACCCCACGATGGATGGTATGTCATGAAGCTTCTCTCTTCCCCTTCCATCAGTTTCTCCCTTATCATTGCATCAGCATCATCGAGCTCTTTTAGGTAGCTCTCTTTGTTCTTCAGGTAGATGTCCTTGTTCTCAGGGTCTATCTCTATCAGGCCAAGATAGGTGTTCTCTACCATTATTTTAGCATTAATGGGTGATGTCCATACATGGGGGTCTGATCCTTCATGCGCATGATCTCCATCTTCCAAATGTGTGTTCTCTTCCCCATCATGCTCTTCCGTTTCAGTGTCGATCATGTCGATCCCTTTTGAACAATCAACAATAAGCAGATTTTCGTTAATTCCTTCGATCTTCCCAAGCCACACTTCTTCAAAAGGCAATTCCGATCCAACTATGAAATAAACCCTTGCTTTTGTAAGTTCTCTTAGCTGCCCCGGGCTTGGCTCATGGGTTGCAGGGCTGGCTCCTGGTGGTATCATGAGGACGGTATCAACATTATCTCCAGCTATCTTCTCTACAAATTCCTGCTGCGGAAGGATGCTAACGGCAACGATAATTCTATCTTCCCCTGATGCGCCCTCTCCATTGTCTATACAGCCAGCTGCTGATAATGTAGCTATCAACATTATTAGTGTGAGGATATTTATCGTTCTCATAATTGCTCCGCCATCCTTTTTTAAAAAGATCCTGCTATTTAATTCGGATAATTTTCACATCATATGTTCGGAATGCTATTTTTGGTACGATACCAAATTTAGTGTTCTGTCCGAACTTTAATTATGCTCATTTTTAATTCATTTATATAACTAATAGGTCTAACACAAATTGGTGGCATATTTTATTTAATAATTTTGCTCAATGCCAACTTTTATACCGGGCACTAAAGAATACAAATATTTAATAATACTATTTATATTCTTATGCAGTATTTGTTGTAGTTGCTCGGGAGATATACAAATGGCTAAAAGGACCTTATTGATACTGTCTATCATTCTATTGACATGCTCTCTTCTGTTCTCCGGATGTGTGGGGCAGAATAGCAATGAACTTAATGCTGTGCAGGCCGACGTGCAAAACGATGTGCTCTATCAAGTATCGACCATCGATGCCCTGCTTGAGGGACTTTATGATGGTGAGATAACGATCAAAGAGCTAAAAGAAAAAGGCGATACAGGTCTTGGAACCTTTAACACACTCGATGGTGAGATGATAGTGATAGACGGTGAGGTCTATCAGATAAGGACCGATGGTCTCGCGTATCTGGCAGATGACACCATGCTCACTCCTTTTGCAGCGGTCACCGGGTTTGCAGCAGATGAGGTAATTGTCATGCAAGAAATGGTAAATTCTTCAGAGGTCGCTTCTATGCTGGAACAGGCATTGCCTTCTAAGAATATCATGTATGCTATTAGAATAGATGGCAATTTCAGCTCGATGAAAGTTCGCAGCGTTCCAGCACAGGAAAGGCCATATCCTTTGCTTGTGGATGTGGTTGCAAATGAACAGGCAGTGTTCGAACATGAGAATGTGGAAGGCAGCATCGTAGGTTTCTGGCTCCCTTATTATGTAGAGGGCATGAACGTCCCCGGATATCATTTCCATTTTATCGATTCAGAACGTACCGAAGGTGGACATGTTCTCGATTATACGCTTATTGATGGTACTGTGAGCATAGACCACACAACAGGTTTTGAACTGATGCTTCCAATCGATGATGATTTTCTTTCCGCCGATCTTCTAAGGGACAAAGGGGAAGAGTTGAGCGTTGTGGAAAAGGATGACTGAGATAACGATATATCCGCCGGTCTCCTATCAATATATCAACGCTGATGATTTCAGCTCACCCATGATTCTTAAATAGGTTTGTAGCAATAATGCGCTAAAAACGGAGATTATTATCCCATTTAAAAAGGTGAATATATGTACGCAGATAGAATCAATTCATTACCCCCTTATTTGTTCGCAACTATAGATGAAGCTAAAGATGCTGTTAGGGCAAAAGGCGTCGATGTGATCGACCTTGGTGTCGGTGATCCTGACATGCCTACTCCTGAACACATCGTTGAATCCATGTGTGAAGCTGTCAGAGACCCTGCAACCCACAGATATCCTTCATACACCGGTATGATCGAGTTCAGGGAAGCTGTGGCAAACTGGTGCAAGGATACACGCGGTCTCGAGCTTGATGCTGCAACGGAGACATTGACGCTTATAGGTTCAAAGGAAGGTGTCGCACACATCCCTCTTGCTTTTGTTAACCCTGGCGATGTGGCATTGATCCCTGATCCTGGATATCCTGTTTACAAGATCGGAACCCAGTTCGCAGGCGGAGAACCGCACATAATGCCTCTTCTTGAGGAGAATGGCTTCCTTCCTGACTTTGACGCAATTCCTGCTGACAAGCTTGCAAAGGCAAAGCTCATGTTCCTGAACTATCCGAACAACCCAACATCCGCTACTGCTGATGTGAAGTTCTTCAAAGAGGTCGTTGAGTTCGCAAAGAACAATGACATCACCGTTGTTCACGACAACGCATATTCAGAAATGGTCTATGATGATTACACCGCACCAAGCTTCCTCAGTGTTGATGGGGCAATGGATGTCGGTATGGAACTTTATTCCATGTCCAAGACCTACAACATGACCGGATGGAGACTTGCATTCGCTGTTGGTAACAAGGACCTCATAAAAGGCTTTGGAAAGGTAAAATCCAACATCGATTCCGGTGCTTTCGATGCAGTTCAGAGAGCAGGCATCACTGCTGTCTCAAGTTCACAGCAGTGTGTTGCTGATATGAACAGCATCTATCAGAAAAGGCGCGATGCACTTCTTAAAGGTCTCAGGGGCATCGGTCTTGATGCAAAGGCACCAAAAGCAACATTCTACATGTGGGTTCCTACTCCTGATGGATACGATTCCATGGGTTTCTCAAAGCTCCTGCTCGAAGAGTCCGGTATTGTTGCAACTCCGGGTGTCGGCTTTGGTGAATATGGTGAAGGTTACATAAGGTTCGCTCTTACTCAGTCTGTAGAGCGTATAGAAGAAGCTGTGGCAAGAATGGACAAGCTGACCATCTAAGGTCAGGCAATAACCATACCACAAAAACTACAATAAACGTATAGCAGAATAAATAACAGAACAGTGCCACCATCTCGGTGGCCCATGTTCTTTTTTAAAACGATATCTTCTTCTTTTTAAGATAATTTTCAAACAATGGTGTCTGGTTCAGCCGAAGGCTATCATTGTTTCAAAAGCGAGTTCGGATGAATATGGCCGCTCCTTATCATGTGGTCGACCAGTACCAATGCCATCATCGCTTCTGCAACTGGGACCATTCGTGGCGGGATAGTTGGATCATGGCGGCCTTTGATGATTATATCGCTGTTCTTCATCTCTTTTGTATTGACCGTCTGCTGCACCTTTGAAATGGATGGGGTAGGTTTTACACTTGCACGGCAGATTATGGGCATTCCTGTGGAAAGTCCTCCGAGTATCCCGCCGGCATTATTGGTCTGTGCGATTATCTTCCCGTCTTCTAGTACGAAAGAATCGTTCATCTGGCTTCCCTTCATCTGTGCAGCCTCATTTCCAATCCCTATCTCAACACCTTTGACAGCACCGATGCTCATGATCGCTTTTGCTATATCGGCATCAAGTTTATCGAAAACAGGCTCTCCTATTCCCGGTGGCAGACCGATGGCTATTATTTCGACAACACCACCTATGCTTTCATGTTCTTCCCGTGCTTTGCCAACCTTTTCGAGCATCAATTGCGCTGCTTCCAGATCGGCACACCTTACAGGTGTCTTTTCAAGATGTTCCTTTATTGTATCAAAAGGCATCTCTTTTGCACGAATACCGCCAAGTTCTGTCACATGTGCAATGATATCAATGCCAAAATTTGAAAGGATCTCTTTTGCAACAGCTCCTGCTGCAACCCTTCCAATGGTCTCGCGTGCGGAAGAACGTCCTCCTCCCCGATGGTCACGGATCCCGTATTTTTCCATGTATGGGTAATCTGCATGACCCGGTCTGGGGAGGTCTTTGATATTGTCGTAAGAACTCGAATCAGCATCCTTGTTCCATACCATCATGGAAATGGGTGTGCCTGTAGCTTTTCCTTCAAAGATCCCTGAAAGGATCTCCACTTTGTCTGCTTCAGAACGCGGTGTGGATACAGCGCTTTGGCCGGGACGTCGCCTGTCAAGCTCTTTCTGTACTATCTCTGTGTCAAGGGGAAGTCCTGCGGGTACGCCGTCAATAACGACTCCCAATGCACGTCCGTGTGATTCTCCCCAGGTTGTTATCCTGAAGGAATGGCCAAAGGTATTTCCGGGCATGTTTATCTATTCCATTTGATGCTATTTTATTATTGTTCTTTCAGAGGGTCAATATGCACCATCACTTCAGAGACACCTTTTATTTTGCTCTTAAGGTGGTCCATTACTTTATGCGATATTGCATGTGCCTCGTAGAGCGGCATATCCGGTCTTACCATTATATGAAGGTCGATGTGGATGTCCCCAATACACCCTCGGGTCCTTATCTTATGACAGTTCTCAACACCTTCTATCTCGTAGACAAGTGAGCATATCATGTCCTCTTCAAGCTGGGCTGCATCACAGAGGGTTTTACTGCTGCTAAGGATTATACTAACTCCAGCTTTTACAATGACCGCTGCTATGACAAGTGATATCAGGGGGTCGATTATGGGGTAACCTGCTTCGACGGCTACCAATGCTACCAGGACAGAAAGGGATACGAATATGTCGCTTCTGGTGTGTATGGAGTCTGCAAGCAGGATCTCGCTGCTTAACTGTTCACCTTTCCGGCGTTCATATTCGGTGACCATGAGGTTAATTGACATTGTCCCTATCATTACCAGGAAGCTCAGGTTCGTTACATTGGGATGTATGTCCGAAGTGAACCTTGTAATTGAATTGTGAATTATTTCGAAACCCACGAAGATGATAAGGATCGCAATGATGATCGATGCAAGGGTCTCGAACTTCTGATGTCCGTAAGGATGGCTCTTGTCCGGAGGTTTTGCTGCCACGAAGATGGCGACAATTCCGACGATGTTGGATATTCCGTCAAAGAGGGAGTGATACCCGTCTGACTTCATACTGAGGGTATTTGTAAGTGTACCATAGACTATCTTTACAAAAGCGACCAGAAAATTCAGTACCAGTATAATTGCTAATATCTGCTGGATCTTTCTTGAGCGTTCATCCATGGTATATTGCAATTATATATTTGGGATACTTATAAAGGTATGTTGGGGGTTCGGAGTGGTTTAAATAATTATATCACGTACATATTGTGTATACGGCTTGTTAATAATCAAATTTTCATAGTTGAAACATTTACGAGGGTTGACCAATGGTAAAGATCGCAGTTACAGGTAAAGGGGGTGTGGGTAAGACCACATTGTCCGGTACGATTGCAAGATTGCTTGCAAGGGATGGATATGATGTGCTTGCTATTGATGCAGATTCGGATATGAACCTTGCATCTTCATTGGGAATTGCCGAGCCGCCATTGCCACTTACGAATTATAAGGAAATGATCGATGAACGTGCAGGTGAGGCTGGCGGGATGTTCAAGTACAATCCAAAGGTCGATGATATCACGGACAAATACGGTGTCACTGGACCCGATGGTGTGAAAATGCTCGTCATGGGCACGGTAGAACGTGGCGGAAGCGGCTGTATGTGCCCTGCATCTTCTTTTTTAAGAGCGTTGCTAAGGCATGTGGTACTGAAGGATTCCAGTGCACTGATCATGGACATGGAGGCAGGCATCGAACATCTGGGCCGTGGGACCACACGCGGTATCGATCTTATGATCATAGTCGTGGAACCCGGGATGCGCTCCATAGAAACCGCAAGCAGGATAAAAGACCTTGCATCCGGCATTGGCATAGAACATCTTGCTGCTGTTGTCAATAAAGGAACTTCTTCGGATATCAAACCTAAGCTTGCAGAACTTGGTATCACCGTACTTGGCGAGATCCCATTCTCTGCTGAGCTTATGAATGCGGATTTTGAAGGCAAGGCTCCTCTGGATTCGGGACTTGAGAACATCGCTCCATTCATTGAGATCAAGGACAGGATGCTTGAGATGATCGAAGGCTTCAAGGACGAAGAGACAAAGGATGAGAACTGAATATGCAAAGATAGAGCCGTTCATAACAAAGGATGGCTCTATAATAAGGGAGCTTATGCACCCCGATGGGGGTGGAAGTGAGAGGCAGAGTGTTGCGGAAGCCATAGTTCCCATGGGCAGTTCAACCCTTGCACATAAACATCTGGTCGCAGAGGAGATCTATCACATAACGACCGGCAGTGGTCTCATGACCCTCGATTCAGACATTTTCGAGGTGAATGCAGTAGACACCGTACTGATCAATCCGGGTGTCGCCCACAAGATCGAAAATACAGGGAGCGAACTCCTGAAGATATTGTGTTGCTGCTCCCCTGCCTATTCACATGAAGATACTGAACTTCTGGAATGAACGCTTCTTCTTTCTCTTCCTCTTTTCTTTTACTCTCTGGAATAGGTTCCCATTAGCTCTCCCTCTGCAATGATGTGTTCCTGCATTGCCTCTTCCAGAGCTGTTCTCGTGGAACCTGATCCAATGTCAAGCATGGTGTCCAGTGCGTAGAACCTGAAAAAGTATCTGTGTGTTCCTGAAGGTGGACATGGTCCTAAATAATCTGTTCCTTTAGCACCATTAAGTCCTTGTACTCCCGGAATTGTGTTCTCCTCGATAATTGATCCTGGCTCAATGTTCCATACTATCCAGTGGATGAACGTTCCTCTCGGAGCATCGGGATCATCGACTATCAGCACAAGGCTTACGGTATCTTCAGGCAGGATGCCGGGAACGAGTTCCGGATTGATGTTATCCCCATCACAGGTATAGCGTGAGGGAATCTCCCCGTTGTTCTCAAAGGCACTTGTCGAGATGGTGAACGTTTCCTGTTCAGGCACATTATCCTCGTCCTCAATTATTTCCGGTATCGGTTCAGGTTCATCAGTATCAGTGGTCGTACAGCCCGATACTGCCATGATCAGTATTATTGTAGCTAATGTAAAGATCTTCATCAATGTACGCATTTCAATTACCCCTATCTTACATTTGGCTGTACCTTTAATAAATTATATATTGAATAGGAGTTTTTCAACCACATTGTTCGATAAAGTCCTAACAATCATTGGAGGCAATGCTGTTGAAAGTGGCAAGGAATATCATATCAAAGTCGCAAAATATTGCAAAGGTTGAGAGGTTCAGGCTGAGCCTCCAGCTTATTGGCCTTGCCATCTTCATCTATTTTGGCTCACAGTCAACATTCTATGTCGTGCTCCTGTCCGTTCCTATTGCTTTGCTATTTGGTCCGGTCTATTGTGGCTGGATGTGCCCAAGGGGCATGTTCCAGAATATCATTGGTTCAATGGGAAAAAGGGTACTCGGTAAAAGATACAATAAATTTATTCCAAAAAGCATCCATAAACCGTTACTATATTTCCGCTATGTAGTGTTGCTTTTCTTACTGACTGCTCTGGTGTCGTATGAATTCCAGCTCATTGATGATCTCATCATGGAATCCGTGGTAATAGATGGTCTGCTATTGATCATGGTGGTTTCGATACTGCTTTCCTTTTTCGTGGACAGGGCTGCATGCAGGTATTTCTGTAAAGAAGGGGCAGCGGCTTCATTGACTAACCTGGTCAAGATAAGGAAGATAAGGCGTGATGCTTCGCTTTGCAATTCATGTGGTGTGTGTGACAGGGTGTGTCCGATGTGGATCGATGTGTCGAAGAAGGATGATGTCAGGGATACTGCCTG
>JAIORJ010000072.1 GCA_021108185.1 Methanococcoides sp.
TTACTGTACTGAAGTACGAGAGTCTTCGGGAAATCTGCATCGCTGCTATGCTCACTCTTATTAATCTTCTTTTGTTTAACTGATTTTAAATCACTAGTTTGACTTTGTTTTTCTGATCTGTTTCGATTCATGATCACATTTTGCAGTTTTGATCTTGAATGGATGTACTTCATTTTAATGTCTATTAGATCATCTTGAATCATAAAAATCAATTCAATAATAGTTGAAATAGATATGCTTATATAGCATTTCAACATCATTTGAAATATGTCCCCTGATTATTTACTATATCTTATGAATGCAGGTGTTCAATCAGTTCAGAACTACCTTGCATTGCATGTGCTTCTATGCTTGATACCTGCATTCTTCCTTGCAGGTGCGATAGCTTCACTTTTCTCTAAAGAGTCAGTATTGAAGTTCTTCGGAGCAGATGCACCAAAATATGTATCGTACTCAATAGCTGCAGCATCAGGATGCCTCCTTGCTGTGTGCAGTTGCACCGTACTCCCACTATTTGCAGGGATCTACAAAAGAGGAGCAGGGATTGGCCCTGCAACTACATTCCTGTTCTCTGCACCAGCCATTAACATACTTGCAATAGTTTACACTGCCAAGATCCTTGGCTATGACCTGGGTTTGGCAAGGGCAATTGTTGCTGTCTCGTTATCCATTGTTGTTGGACTTACAATGGCATCGATGTTTGAAAGGGGCAAGGTGGAGAGAAAGAAGATCACCACTTTCGGAGAAGAAAAACACAAGAACAGTGCCATGCTGTTCATCCTGCTTCTGGGAATCCTTGTTGTTCCGGAGATATTCGATACATGGACGATGATGGCAGCAATACTTGTTCCTCTGATATCTGTTACTATATATCTGTCTCTCAAGTGGTTCACTCGTGAGGAACTCTCTTCATGGATGGGTGAGACATGGTTCCTTGTAAAGCAGATCACACCTCTTCTTCTGATCGGTGTGTTCTTTGCAGGGGTAATCGTGGAAGTTCTTCCTTCAGAATATGTTGCCCGGTTTGTTGGCGGTGAATCTGTCTCATCAAACCTGATAGCATCGGTCTCAGGAGCCCTGATGTACTTCTCTACACTTACCGAGGTTCCTATTATCAGTGCCCTTACACTTCTTGGCATGGGTAAAGGTCCGGCACTATCCATGCTTCTGGCAGGACCAGCACTTAGTCTTCCTAACATGATAGTTATCAGCAGGATAATGGGTGCAAAAAGAGGGGCTTCATACATAACACTGGTAGTGGTAATTGCTACACTTGCAGGACTTGGATTTGGTTACGTTATCGGATGATCGTATAAATAGCATTCAAACATTGATAAAGGTTGGAGATTATATGGCTGATGAAAAAAAGCTGGGATTTTTCGAAAAATACCTTACCTTATGGATCTTTGCATGTATAGTCATTGGTATTGCTCTTGGTCGGATCTTTCCACAGATCGCCGGAACAATGGATTCGATGCAGGTATATGAAGTTTCAATTCCAATTGCGATCTGTCTTTTCTTTATGATCTATCCGATCATGGTTCAGATCGATTTCAAACAGGTGGTAAAAGCAGGAAAGACCCCTAAACCTGTACTTACTACATTGATCATCAACTGGGCTGTAAAACCCTTTACCATGCTCTTCTTTGCATGGCTGTTCATGGCAAATGTATTCGCTCCTTATCTCACAGAGCTCCAGATCTCACAATACATAGCAGGAATGATATTGCTCGGAGTCGCTCCATGCACTGCAATGGTGCTTGTGTGGGGATATCTTGCAAAGGGCAATCAGGGTCATACATTGGTAATGGTTGCAATTAATTCCCTGGCTATGCTCTTCCTATATGCACCCCTTGCGAGACTCTTGCTTGGCATAAGTGATATCGTGGTTCCCTGGGAAACAATTCTGCTTTCTGTAAGCATGTATGTAGGTGTGCCTTTGTTTGCCGGATACTTCTCACGAAATTATCTGCTGGCAAACAAAGGAAAGGACTGGTTTGAGAACAGTTTCTCACCTGTAATGCATAACATTTCTATTACTGCACTACTGGTCACATTGATCGCCTTGTTCTCACTTCAGGGGGATGTGATACTTGATATGCCCCTTGTGATAGCCATGATCGCAGTTCCCCTTCTGTTTCAGGTATTCTTCATATTCTTCCTTGGATATGGCATTTCTAAAGTGATTGGGATGAGTTATGAAAATGCAGCACCAACAGCACTAATTGGTGCCTCTAACCATTTCGAAGTTGCAATTGCAGTCGCAGCAATGCTTTTTGGAATAAATTCGGGTGCAGCACTTGCGACCGTTGTGGGAGTGCTCATAGAGGTTCCTGTAATGCTCGGACTTGTACGCATATGTCTGAAGACAAAGCATATGTTCAAATAATGAGGTGACAAAAATGAAACTCTTGATAATATCGGACATCCATGGAAATAAAGGTGCTCTTGATGCTGTACTTTCCGTTCCTCATGATGAAGTGATCTGCCTGGGCGATCTTGTGGACTATGGCCCTGACCCTTCTGGATGCATCGAACTCCTCAAAAATGAGAACATAGCTACGATCAAAGGTAATCATGACAATGCAGTGGCTTCAAGGGTTGATTGCGGATGTGGGTACAAGTACAAGCACCTCTCCATCGCTACCAGGGAATATACGTGGGGGCAGCTCAGCATCGATCATATGGATTATCTCCGGGGGCTACCACTCTATATTGAAAAGAGATTCGGACAGAAAAAGATACATTTTGCTCATGGAAGCCCAAGGTCCATGTATGAATACATCAAGCCTGATACTCCCGAAGCAGATGTACTTGAGATGATCGAAGGTGTGGATGTGGATCTTATTATAATTGGTCATTCTCATATTCCTTTCATCAGGCATGTAGGAGATGTGGCAATAATAAATCCGGGTTCTGTAGGCCAGCCAAGGGATGGGGATGTGCGTGCAAGTTGTGCTGTATTTGATACCCAAACGCAGTCAGTGCAGATGATCAGATGTGAGTATGATCTGGACCTGGTGTGCCAACGAATAGTGGAGAATATGCCCCATGCAGATGAACTTGTAGATATATTGAAAAAGGGTTATTGAGTAAATAATAAAAGTCTAAAATACGTTTATCTTTCAAAAATATTAAGAGGTTTATACATGAAAATAGAAATACTTGGCTCAGGTTGTGCAAAATGCAACAAATTAAAAGAACTGGTTGAGAAAATAGTGAATGAGAATGGCATTAATGCCGAAATAACCAAAGTCGAAGATATAACCAAAATATTGGACTATGGTGTAATGATAACTCCCGGACTTGTTGTTGATGGCGATGTTAAGATCGCAGGCAAGATCCCTTCAGAAGATAAAGTAAAGGAATGGCTCATTCAGTAAATACAGGTGGTAATAATAATGGCTGAAGATATAAAATGTGCATGTTGCTCCGGTAATGTCGGACTATTCTCATGTTCAGGTGCTTCCAATGTAGGTCAGCTTTCCAATCAGATAGTTATCGAGCTAAATGACAGAGAAGTTGGGAAGATGATGTGTGGAGTGGGTATTGGCGGAAAAGTATCTGGTCTTGTGAGATCTGCAGAAGGCTGTGACAGGATAATCGCAATAGACGGGTGCCCGCTGGAATGCACTAAAAAGGCCCTTGAACTTTCAAACATAAACATTGACCGTCACATCATACTAACAGATCTGGGTATAGCCAAGAACAAAGATCTGAAAGTATCAGAATCCGATGTGGCAAAAGCATTTGAAAAAGTATCCGGGATAATTTCAAATTGAAATGAATTGAACATAACGGGCTTAAATTGTATACTGGCAAATTTCATCTTAAAAGTGATGAAATACAAATATATAATATCAGCCAATATCTAATGCTCAAATGTCATCGATATTCGAGATTACCCACAAAGATGCAGCAGGACGTATTGGGAAACTAAAAACGCCACACGGAACTGTGGAAACTCCCACCGTCATGCCTGTAATAAACCCGAACCTTCTGGTCATAAAACCTTCCGAAATGAGGGATTTCGGTGCCCAGATGTTAATAACTAACTCCTACATAATATCACGCAGGGACAAGCTTCGGGAAAAAGCCCTTAAAGATGGTCTCCATTCACTTCTTGATTTTGATGGCCCTATCATGACCGATTCCGGTTCTTTCCAGCTATCGGTATACGGAGACATAGAGGTAACCAATGAACAGATCATCGAGTTCCAAAAAACGATTGGATCTGACGTTGGTGTTCCTCTTGACATACCTACTCCTCCAGATGTCCCTCGATCACGCGCGGAATCAGAACTGGAAACTACCATTGAACGCCTCATTGAAGCACGCAGCATGGTAGATGACGAGATGCTTCTTGCAGGTCCTGTTCAGGGTTCCACATATACTGACCTGCGTGAAAAATGTGCCAGCACCATTAGTGAACACAAATTCGATGTATATCCAATTGGTGCAGTCGTTCCTCTGATGGAATCCTATCGCTATGCAGAACTTGTTGACATCATCGTCTCATCGAAAAAAGGTCTTGACCCAACCGTACCCGTTCATCTTTTTGGTGCCGGTCACCCAATGATGTTCGCTCTGGCAGTAGCACTTGGATGCGACCTTTTTGATTCTGCAGCTTATGCACTCTATGCAAAGGACAGGCGATACATTACTTCCAAAGGGACCTATCATATTGATAACCTGAGCTATCTTCCATGTTCCTGCCCAATATGCGCCTCACACACAGCAGAAGAGGTTAAAAAAGCCGACAATTGCAGTGATCTTCTGGCAAGGCACAACCTCTATGTGACATTTGAGGAAATTCGCCTTATAAAGCAATCTATAAAAGAAGGCAACCTGCTGGAACTTGTGGAACTGAGATGCCGCAGTCATCCAAGAATGCTCGAAGCATTGAAACGGATGTACTCATATTCTGACTGGATCGAAAAATATGACCCTGCATCCAAATCCACGTTCTTCTACTGTGGACCTGAATCATCACAAAGGCCGGAAGTCTTAAGGTTCTCCAAAAGGCTTGAGCGCTTCACTATAAAAGGCACTGCTGTGATCAGACCGTTCTCAATGAGGACATATCCTGAATCTGATAATGACATTATATTCAAAGCACCATTCGGTTCATTCCCTGCTGAACTTTCCGAGGTATATCCTTTCAATGCGGAAGTTATCGAAGAAACAGATATCGAATCGTTAGGCAAAGCCCTTGAAAATACTATAAGGCTCATCGAATTGAATCCCGATGCAGACTTTACTTTCATAAAGGGAAAAGAGCTTGAACATCCTCTATTTGAAAAGCTGGAAAAGATCGCGGACGTCAAAGAGTAATTCTTTGATGTTCATTAAAAACGACAATTAAAGATCTCATCATTGGTGATTCATTTGGTATCAACAACAGGATCAAAAACACGCAACCCATACTTAGAACTGCTAAGGCCGGAGATAGCGGATATGGACTTTGCCCTTCCGGCATCGAGTGCACTGCTGGCATCTTATCTTGCCACATCTGCACTTCCTCCGCTCATTCCCTTCATAATTGCTGTCATAGGCGGATATGCTGCCATCACAAGCTCTTATGTGTATAATGATTGCTGTGATGTGGATATCGATAAGATAAATCTGCCTGACAGGCCGTTGGCATCTGAAACGCTATCCCGGAAAAATGGATTGACGTATTCACTCATCCTTTTCTTCGTAGCAGCAGTGGCAGCATTCTATCTGAATCCCGAATCTCTGTTCATACTTGTCATCGCAGTAGCGACCATCAGCATATATTCAATGTTCGCAAAGCGGATGACCTTTTTAAGCTTCATACCCGTGGGAATAGCTTATGGGCTTGTTCCGGTCGGCATCTGGCTTGCTTTCGACCCTGCGGGCATACTCAGGGGAAATGATGGTGTAATATTGCCATTGCCGGCAATATTCTTCTTTATAATGATGTGTGTTGCTGATTGGGGCTTCACCCTTTCTGGAGTATGCAGGGATGTTGAAGGTGACCGTGCAAAAGGTGCACCCACATTCCCGGTGACATTTGGGGTACCTCTGACATCCAAATTCATTCTTGCATGCTGGGTAATTGGTATCCTCGCATCAATGGCCATTGGTATCACCGCAGAACTTGGTCCTGTCTTCTTTACAGGTGCCATACTTTCAGGTATATGGATGCTATCAAAGGCACTTGATTTTGTGAAAAATCCTCTTCCTGAACGTGGAGGTAGGTTGTTCCTTCAGGGTTCCAGGTACAGGGGTGTGATGTTTGGTTCACTCATACTCGATGTGATCCTTTCCATTGGTGTTTCTTCCTATGCGGGAATTCTTTGGTGATCGGAGGTAATAGAAATGGATGCTGATATTATTGTGATCGGTGCATCTCCTGCAGGACTTATGGCTGCACGTAATGCTTCTAGAAAAGGTGTGAAGGTTCTTCTTCTTGATAAAAAAGAGATTATCGGCCATCCCACACACCCTGCGAATACTTTCTTCAAAGGAATGTTCGACAGGGCAGGCGAAGCGGTGGACCAGAGCTATGTTCTTAAGAATATGAATGGAGCATATTTGGTAGCACCCTCCGGTGGCAGGGTTGCGATAGAAGCTCCTGCTTATTTCCTTGATCGTCTTAAATTCGATGAGTTCTATGCCAAACAGACCCAAGATTCCGGTGTTGAGATGCGTATGGGTGTCGATGTACATAACATCTTAAGGAATAGCAATGGGATGTCGCTCAGTACGAACGATGGGGTGCTTACCTGTAAGATGGTCATCGTCTCAGATGGTATAAACTCAAAGCTTGCAGGTCTTCTTGGGCTTCAGCCTATGAAGTATTCTAACGATATCGCATGGGCAATGGAAGCGTTCGTAGAGGCCGATGGTATAGGCGAGCCGGATATGTTCGAATATTATGTTGGCAATCACTGCCCTGGCTGGAAATCAACATATTCTCCATGTGGCAAGGACCTTGCTACTCTCGGGGTCTATGTTAGAAGGAATGGGAAAGATGTAACTCCATTCTTTGATAGGTGGGTGGAGAAATTCAAGAAAATCAAAGGCATAGATGATCTTGTGATCCATGAAAGGGCAGTTGGTGGAGATCCCATCGTCACAATACCAAAACAGATGCATACTGATGGTGTTATGCTCGTGGGCGGGGCTGCAGGCCAGTCAGGTATTGGCTATAGTATGCATGCCGGTCAGATGTGTGGTGATGTTGCCGCTGATGCCATTGCTAAAGGCGATGTTTCGGCCAAGGTCCTTTCTGAATATCGGAGTAAGTGGAACACTGAATACAGGGCTGAATACGTTCTTGGCCGTATCGGTCTCGAAACCCTTCGCAAGATGGAGGATCGAGAGGTCGATAGGTTAATGAAGACATTTGAAGATCAGGACTTTTCATTCCTTTCAGGTAATTCTACTCACAAGTGTATGCAACTTGGACTTTTCATGTTGAAGAAAGACCCCCGTTCCTTCCTTTCTTATAAGGCACTTTTGAGGAGCAAGTGAACTTATGAACTCTGATAAAAGGTATTATTTCTACAAGAACCCGTTCTTCAAGGTCTATGCAACAGTAGATGGAGGTCTTGTAAAAATGCACACTTCAGGAGTTGCATCAAGGGCTATAAAACCGCTAACTTCTGATATGATGGACCTATTCGATGGTAAGAAGCCCGCTGTTATAAAAGAGGATGAACTTATCTTCTCCACATGGATGCCTCCTATTCCAAGCAAAGCCTTTGATCGGCTTGTGTCAAGCCAGATGGGATATATAAGGGGAAAAATGCTTCCTGAGCAGGTGACCATCTCAATAACGGAGGAATGTCCCAATAAATGTCTCCATTGTGCTCTCCCTGATACGAAGAACAAAGCCACTTTACCTGTTGAAACCGTAAAGAACGTCATTGATCAGGTTCTTGACCTGGGTTCAACCTTCATTGTCTTCGATGGTGGTGAACCGTTGACCTATGATGGTCTCGAAGAGCTCATCGAATATGTGGACCGGGAAAGGGCACTCACGGGTATGTTCACATCAGGTGTCGGGCTAACGCTTGAGAAAGCAATGTCCCTAAAGGAAGCCGGTCTTGATATGATCAGCGTAAGTCTTGACAGTGCAAATGAAGCAGGTCACGATTCAATGCGTGGCCGTTCAGGTGTTTTCAACTCTGCCATTGAAGGGATAAAGAATTCACTGGATTCCGGATTGCTTGTTAATATCTATGTCGTCATCTCTCCTAACAACATTGATGAACTGGATGATTTCTACACTCTGGCAACTGAGATGGGTGTACATGAGGTCTCGTTCTTTGAGATAGTCCCTACTGGAAGATGGATGGACCGTTCGGATGGCCTGATGAGCTTAGAAGACCACAAGAAATTCGATTCTTTCGTAGAAAGAGCTGAAAGAATGGATGGTCCAAAACTGTTCCCAATCCCACATGTCCTTAAGAAGATGGGCTGTTTTGCAGGTAGGAAATGGTTGCATATTACGCCAGAGGGGGATATTTTCCCATGTGCATGTCTGCCTTTGTCTTTTGGTAATATTGAACAGGACAAACTTGCTGATGTCTGGCGAAAGATCCGCAAAGATTCTACTTATGGCGGGGGTATCTGCTTGATGAGGGACCCTGAGTTTAGGAAATTGCATAATTTTGATTGATTTCTTATCTTTTATACTTTCAAGGCTACATTCTTTCTATTTTTTTGTCGAGTTTTAATAACAATTCGAGCTCAAGTATTTTATTGATATCTCTTGGCTGATCGCCTATATTTATCTCGATCTGAATATGGTCCTATATCTGTTATTGATGATAGCCCAAGCTACCTATCAATTAGATCATAGAAAAGTGAAAAAATAAGGTTAAAACAATCAATAATAAAATTGAGGGCAAAGCTTGCCCTCATTAGTAAAATTACTTTTGTTGTTCAGAGCATGCCGGACTTCTGCAGTGTCATGAGGTTCTCTGTGGTGAGCTTCTCACCAGATTTGAACTTGTCAAATAGCTCTGCAGCATCTTTCCTGACATCTTCCATTGATGCGACCTTCTTTCCGTCGGTCTCTCCCTTGCGCATCTTGCGAACTTCTTTGTCGATGTCCCGGATCTCTTTCTGTGCTGAAATGAACAGTTTGTGCTGTTCGTCAGCTTTCTCCTGGAACTCGACAAATTTCTTGTGAGCAGCATCAGATTCTGCACGCATCTTGTCAGCTTCTTTGAATGTGGAGATCATCTTGTCATGATACTCCTGAGCTTTCTGTGCGTACTCTGAAAGGACATTGTGGAATTCGGAAGCCTCATCACGGATCGCTTGTGCTTCATCTAACAGGTTCTTAAGCTCGGTATTGCTCTCGAGCTGGTCCTTCTTGACAACATATTGTTTCTGAAGTTCTGTTATTTTGCTGACAAGATCCTTCTCCTTTGCAGGAGTGAGTACTTCTGTTTGCTGTGTGAATTCGAGACGGTCTATTTCCTTGCGGATATCCTTTATGGATGGACCTGTAAGATTACTTGCAGCACGCAGCGCATCGACTTTTGCGAATACTTCGTTAGCCTTTGCATTGATCTCATCACGTTTTGCTTTGTTCTCTTTTACCTGCTCATTGTTCTCATCACGAAGCTTCTTGTATTCCTGGGCTTCATTGATAAGTTCCTTTGTGCTTTTGTTGAGATCATTGCGCTTCGCTGCTAGAGTGCTTGCTTCTGCGTTCAATGCATTTCGTTTCTCTTTGTACTCTTCGGACGCAGACTTTAAATCCTGCTTCTTTGTGTTCAGTTCTTTCATCATGCTCTCTGAATCCTCCCGCTCCAGCAAAAAAGCTGGCATTTCATGCATTTCTAATGCACGATACGCAGGGCTTACTCCAAGTCAAGTGAATCTATTATTGGAATAATGTCCCTGAGGTGTTTTTGGGTAATGACCGCATCTGCGTATCGACGCAGAATTGGTTTTGGATTAAATGCAATTGCACATCCTGCTATCTTAAAGATGCATATGTCGTTAGCACCATCGCCAACAACAATACAGTTTTCAGGTTTCAGACCATTTTCCTTTGCTATCTGTTCAAAAGCTTTTTCCTTTGAAAGATTTTCTGTCATTGGTCCGGAAACCCTGCCTGTAAGATACCCGTCTTCGATCTCCAGTATGTTGGAGAACACATAATCCACATCAAGTAGCTTTGCAATTCTTTCAGTGGAAAGTGTAAATCCACCTGATAGTATTGCGGTCTTGAATCCCAGGGATTTTACATGTTTGACGAGCTCTTCTGCTCCGGGCATGAGGGGCATGGAATTCATTGCTTCCATTGCTTTTTCAAGTTTCAATCCTTTTAAAAGTGCAACTCTTTCTTTAAGCGCTTGGTTGTAATCTATCTCTCCGTTCATTGCTTTTTCAGTTACAACGGATACCTTATCCACAACGCCGGCAGCACGCGCAAGCTCATCTATGCTTTCCGCATCTATGAGGGTGCTGTCCATATCAAAAACAATCAGCTTTGAATAAGTTCTCTTAGAAATGTTGTTGCTGGAATTCACTTGACCATACCTTATACTTTAAGACACTGATTACGAATCAGTAATAATGGAATGTACTGAGATTGGAGTACAATTACTCACATTGCTTTTAACCTTTTCGGGTAGATGTCGGCTTCTATAAAAGATTGTAATGATCTTTCTCTCATATCGATCGGTTATGATTTGAAAATCGTCATTCTATTTTTGGAGCTCGAACAATTATTTATAACATTCCTTAAAGGATAAAAGAGGTTCCAACTTAAGGAACCTCCTATTGATTCATTCTTCAATATATTCTTCTGTCCTTATTCCCACTACAATTTCCACAGGGGATACGAATATCTTGCCGTCTCCGATCTTTCCTGTACGTGCAGACCGTTGAATGGTCTGTATTACAGTTTCAACTTCATCATTCTTTACAACGATATCGATCTGTATCTTCGGTATCATGTCGATAACGTTCCGCTTACCCCTGAACTGGAGGCAGATCCCTTTCTGTTCACCTCTGCCTTTAACGTTAAAGATGGTCATTGCGTTAAATCCTTTTTCAGCAAGGTTCTCTTTTACCGCTTCCAGCTTTTCCGGTCTTATGATGGCTGTTATTTTCTTCATGAGATCACCTTAAAGCTCCATTGATTCGCCGTGCTGGGCAACATCCAGTCCGACATATTCCTCTTCTTCGGTAACTCTTAGACCGATTGTCTTGTCAATTATCTTCGCAAGTATATATGTCATCACGAATGAATAGCCAACAGCAACAAATGCATCAATTCCCTGTATGATGAACTGTCCTACATTTCCGTATATCAGGCCATCGACCCCGCCAATAGCTGCGACAGCAAAGACACCTGTGGCAAGTGCTCCGAAAAGCCCTCCTACGCCATGGATCGCCCATGCATCAAGGCTTTCATCTAACTTCTTGTGGATACGGAAAAGCAAAGTTCCGTAACATAAGAGCCCTGCTGAACCTCCAATGACTATGGCTGCAAGAGGTCCTACAAATCCACATGCTGGGGTAATGCCAACAAGTCCTGCAATAGCTCCACTGATCATTCCCAGTGAACTTGGCTTACCTTTTATCCATGAAGCTCCCATCCAGGTGAGGGCTCCTGATGCAGCAGAGATCAGTGTGACCACAAAAGCGTTTGCTGCGAGACCATTTGCTGCAAGTGCGCTTCCTGCATTGAAAGCGAACCAACCGAACCAGAGCAATGCACCACCAAGCAGAGTGGTGGTAATGTTCTCAGGTTCCATGCTATACTTACCGAATCCAATCCTCTTACCTATGACTAATGATAATGCCAATGCTCCAAACCCTGAACTGATGTGGACTACTGTTCCTCCTGCAAAGTCCAGCGCTCCCATGCTTTCTGCCCAGCCACCTCCCCATGCCCAGTGAGCAAGGGGGTCGTATACAAGGGTTGTCCAGAGGAGTCCGAATACGATAAATGAACTGAGCTTTATCCTTTCTGCCACACCTGAGGTCAGGATTGCCAGGGCTATGGCCGCAAATACAAGCTGGAACGCCATGAAGAGCATGTCCGGTATCCCATCTCCATCCATTCCCACTCCCTTTAGGCCAATGTAGTCCAATCCGCCGATCAATCCTCCAATATCATGGCCGAAGGAGAGGGTGTAGCCTATGGTTACCCACTGGATGGTAACGATGGCCAGTGAGATGAACGAGAGGGCTATCATGGAGATGATGTTCTTGTTTCTCACCATCCCTCCGTAGAAAAGGCCTACTGCCGGGGTCATGAGCATGACCATGGCGGTGCATATAAGGACAAATGCAGTATCTCCTGCTTCCAGAACCATTTTATTCCTCTCCTGATCCTACTTTAAACTGTAGCAAGCTGCTTTCACAGTTTGTTACATGGCGTTCGATCATCATTATTTTTGAATTCAATTCTATTGCTCCTTTGATCCAATTGTGTGTATGTCGTTTTACACGGTACTAAGAAAGTGTTTACCTACTTACTATTATTTAAAATTAACGTTTTAAATTATTACATAATTGTTACTATGGAGTATGGATGAATCGTAGAGCTGTGGTGAACATCCCATTATCTGATCGATCAATAATCAAAAATATTATATGCTACCCCGTACTTGCAGTAATGTGATCTACTATGGCAAAAATAGGATTTATTAAGTTAGGCAACCTCGGCATGAGTCAGGTCATTGACCTCGTACAGGATGAGATAGCAGCAAGAGAAGGTATCAGTGTTCGTGTATTCGGAACTGGTCCTAAGATGGGTAAAGACGAAGCTGCAGAAACAGCAGCACTTAAAGAATGGGATGCTGATTTCTATGTAATGATCAGCCCTAACTCAAGTGCACCTGGTCCAACCGCTGCACGTGAGATCTACAAAGATGTTCCATGCATCGTTATCTCTGATGGTCCAACCAAAAAGGACGACAGACAGGCACTCGAGGACGCAGGTTTCGGTTACATCATCATGACCGTGGACCCACTCATCGGCGCAAAGAGAGAGTTCCTTGACTCTGTGGAAATGGCATCCTTCAACGCTGATGCAATGAAAGTTCTCTCCACCTGTGGTGTTGTAAGACTTATACAGGAAGAGCTTGATATCGTCACTGCACAGGTCGATGAAGGTAAGGAGATCGTCCTTCCACACATTCTCGCAAAGCCAGAGAAGTGTATCGAACGTGCAGGTTTCAGCAACCCATACGCAAAAGCAAAAGCACTTGCAGCACTTCACATGGCTGACAAGGTAGCACAGATCAACTTCCCAGCATGCTTCATGATGAAGGAGATCGAGCAGGTAACACTCACAACCGCAACAGCTCACGAAATGATGCGCGCAGCAGCACAGCTCGCGATCGACGCACGTGAGATCGAGAAATCAAACGATACAGTCCTCAGGCAGCCACACGCAAAGAAAGGCAACATTTTGTCAAAGACTGCATTGTACGAAAAACAACAGTAAGTGTCTTTTTGACACTTCTCTTTTTTTAATATTTCCATGGACACACTTACAACCGTTGCAATAGCAATTGTCGCATTTCTGGTCCTTATTGTACTCACTGCAATGGAGCTCAAGACTGCTTCATTTATGCACGCAGAGAAGAATAGTTCATCTCCACCAAGCAATAACGGGGAGAATGGATGCAATTCTGATGAAAATGAGTTCAATATTGATGAAAATGAATGTAATGATAATGAATCAGAAAGGGATGATGTAACTCAGGACGAAGTAAAATAAAAAAGGCATCCCTGGGGGATACCGTCCGAATTTACTTTGGTTCTTCTTTTTCACGTGGCATTGCCAGTATCTCACGAACCTGCATGTTGAAGAAATTCTGTGAATGTGCTGGTCTTACAACAAGTGCTACATCTGCACCCTGACGTGTACCACCAATGGCGATAACCTCTGTATCCTTTGATACGGGTATATGGCCTGAATCTGCAGCCATCATCACAACTTCAAGGGCTACCTTGAAACCTTTGCCAAAGACCGCACGCAGCGTATCGGAGATCACATCTGCACGACTTGCACCGCCCAGTCTATTTGAAATGGCACGCTCTACACCTGAGAACATATGTGACTGGGTTGTAACAATTACTCCCATTTCCTGAAGTTTCTTTAAATTATCCTCATCCATCTCCCACTTTCCATCTTCTCGGAGTCCATATTGATGAGTTACAGCGATCACCTTTACATTTTTACCCTTTACTGCTTCTGCCATCTTCAATGCAGTATGGCCTTCAGTGCTTGAGAGTACGATATATTCGATCCCCAGCTCTTCAGCCCTGGCAGCCGCTACTTTCACAACATCATCGGTATTCTGTTTACCAACATCATCAAAATATAGTATAGATCTTTCCATATTATTCCTCCATTATTTGTATGCATCTTTGTTATTTGCATCTATTTCGTTATCATTTGGTTAATTATGTCGTTTTCTTCTTTATAATACGATGTACTTATCTATGAGTATCCTCTAATTATATAATAAGTGAATTAAGGTGTTAATATTCTCATTGGGTGATTCTTTTGTCAGAAACAGATTACGACGCTATCGATGTAGATATCATAACAAGGCCGGTAAAATCAAAGGATCCTATCCTGATAGAAGGTTTTCCGGGTATTGGTCTTGTGGGCAATATTGCCAGCCAGCAAATAATTGAAGAATTAAATATGGAATATATAGGTTCCATTGAGTCACGCTATTTCCCGCCGATAGCCGTTCTGTATGAAGGGCTGGTGAACATGCCTGTAAGGATCTATGAAAATGTGGAACACAACACCATCATGGTGGTCTCGGATATTCCTATCAATCCTTCTGTTTCCTATGATGTGAGCAAGGCACTTGTCGGATGGGCAAAATCCATAGGCGTGAAAGAAATTGTCTCTATTGCGGGCATTGCTACCATGAGTGACGAATATAAAGTGTTCGGAGCTGCAACAACTGAAGAAATGCTTGAGAGGATCAAGGAGCATGTGGAGATCTTCCAGATGGGTACGATCTCAGGTATTTCTGGCAGTGTGATGGCAGAATGTTTCATGCAAAATATTCCGGCGATCAGTCTGCTGGGCGCTACAAAGACGCAGAATCCTGATCCAAGGGCCGCAGCAGTAGTTGTCGATGTTCTAAATTCCCTGTATGATTTTTCGATAGACACAGATGATCTTATCGAACAAGCAGAGAAGATCGAGATCGAAATGCAGAAACTCGCTGAAGATGTAAGATCAAGCGAACAGGCGACAACACCACGAAAGGAATATCCAATGTATGGGTGATCTGGTATGGAATACGTCGCACTTACGGGGATCTCAGATATTGTGATGTCTGAATTGAAGGGCAATCTGTTGCGCACTATCGAGATAAGAAGTCCTCAGAACTTTATCACATCACTGGACATCAATGTGGGTGACAATATCTTTGTTACTCATACATCTGCACAGGATATCATGCGTGGAACTCCGGGTGTAGTGGCACAGGTTGTAAAATATCAGGTATCAACGCACAGGACCGTCGCAGGAAATGATACTTTTTATGAAGAGCATGAGTCCATGATGATCCGCCTTCAACTGAAGTCCATTGGAGTGGCTCGCATAAATAACATACTTTCCAATGAGTTGGGAAAAGTCACACTTGTGGATGCTGAACAGGCCTGTTTCTATGAAGCACGCTGATTCAATGACGTGTCTCGGGGATATTCTTTAATCCCTTCTCTATTTTCTTTGCGTTCTCAAGATCGATGCCAATGGGTATCTCATTGTCGTCATATTCGCTATGCTTGCGTGAACCTTTGCAACCATAGGACAACCCGACACCTTTCTCAATAGCAAGGGCGGTACAGTCTCCGCAAATGGATGCTGCACCGAAAGTGTCGATATTGACTCTTTCTCCATCATTATATGCTAGTGCCTGAACGGCCCTCATGGCCATTTCAGGCTTCAGGTAGAGAATGATAACATCGAACTCACCGTTGTTCTCTGACAGCGGCTCTATCCTGATATGGTCATATTTCTTCTTTATCCTGGGGAGTGCGGATACTGCCTTTTGTGCAGTTTCTGCATCGATGTAGCGTCCTGAGGCCAAATAGTATTTATCCGGCTTATCTTCGGATGTGCTCAGGACATATTTGCCAGGGGGGCAGCTTTGGGATGCAGCAAGGAAAATATCTCCCTTGCGTGCTTTTGTTATCATTTCACAATAGAGGAGGTCATATTCCTCTCCGATGTCGCCTTCCTGAAAGGTAACGCAAACCGGTTCTCCGTCATCCATCAGTTTAGCTATCTCTGTGAACATGTTTCATCCCAATATTGATTTACTCGATCTCTGTTCTCACGGTGGTGAACACAGGTCCGCGAATATCGATCTTCTGCTTCTTGCCGGTGATGTATCTCTGGGCCAGGGGGTCGAGCTTGATGTTTATCTCGGAAGGGACCTTGACTATCCTTACCCTTGTCTCACATTCCTTCTCCCCGTTGTCCACGGCTTCCTCGATCTCTTTTGCTGCTTGTGCTGCAAAAGCTTCGATAAATCTCACACCGGTCCTTGCAGAATGGTTCTCAAAGGCCTTTTTCCACTTTTTGTTGTTAGGAAGGCCAAGAACATCGTTCTCGTAAACAAGTACCTCATTGTAAGCTGCCGGTCCGCAAAGCTTAGTCTCATCTTCAGGTTCTATCACGGAGACCTTCACTTTCTTACCCTTGAGTGTACCTTCCCAGGCAACGAACTCACAGGGACTTGGCTCTGATCCGTGCGTGTCGCACTGTTCGACTATGCCTTCAAGGATCTCCTGTCCTTCAGGGGTTTCCGGAAGTTTGTCAACGAATATCATTCTTGCCAGTTCGCTGTCCTTTAGATCCCATTCAGCGTATTGTGGTATCTGTGGATATGTCATACCTCTAAGGTCGGTGGAATCGTGGAGTATCATGGCAAGCCTTTCAACACCAAGCCCGAGGTTCATGACTGGGCATGGAATGTTATATTCAGCAAGTGCTGTCGGCGAGTAGATTCCAAATGTCGCGATCTCTATCCAGCCGTCAGAATATTTGGTATTGGAGCCAACAAGCTTTGGATGGTATGCAAAGACCTCGATCTGTGTATCAGGTACGTAATATTTGCTCCTTTTCTCATCCGGGCGGAACATGAACTTCTCAAAACCGAACTGTGCCAATAATCCTTGAGCAACGGCTTTTCCGTGATCTACGGTGACATCTTCATCCATTATGACACAGGAAGCTGAATAATATGTCATAAGGCGTGAAGCATCTTCCTGCTGTTCTCTTCTGAACGAACGGTCGATGGAGAATAAGTGGAATGGTGGTCTGGAACGTTCAAGAATGCCTGAGAGTGAAATGAACCATCCTGATGTCATATGGCTTCTGAGCGTCTTGGTGGTGGCTTGCGGGGTAAGTTCCTTGAATTCCGGGAACACCTGGTCTATCATCTCGACCACAAGCGCATCGGACACGTTTAGCTTAATTGCTATCTCGGGGACAAGGTCATCTCCTTCTACCTCGCCTTTCTTGTAAGAATGCAGCACTTTCCTTATTGTCTCGATACCTTCATCATCGATATCGCCAAGCATTTCTTTTATTTTTGCAATGCGTTGGTCGGAGATGCCTACATTTGGTCTTGGTAGTCCGGCAAGGTAGTAACAGCGGTCAAGGACTGCCAGTGCTTCATGTCCGAATTGTTTGTGAACCTCTTTCTCATCAACGATAAGCGGATTCATCATCTCATCGAAGCCCATGCGAAGATAAGCTTCTCTGAGCTTTGCTATCGTATCATAGACGGGATGTGCTTTTCCGAAGTTGAATGATGTGTGTGGGTACTGCTGGTTCAGGCCTGCTTTTTTTATAAGGTCTTTGCCACTTGTCCATGCAGAGTCAAAGTCTTCCTTAGCAGCTTTCTTTATGGATTCAGGATCGAATTTCATGGTAAAATCTCGTTATTTTTAATAGTGTGCTCGTAATCGTTAGCTCAGGTATAAAGATGTATCAACACATTTTATAGTTACGTTCGATGAACAGCCTGTAAGGTCATTGAATGGGTGTTATCGATTAAAATATGCAGTCTATTGAATATCTGCAAATAAAAAGATAAGAAAAGATCTGATCGTCAGATCAGAATGTTCTTTGTTGTATTGTAAACGATCACTCGTCAACAGGGATGGTCTCGAGCTGACTTGCGACATTCCATATAAGTGTCCTTGTATGTAATGGAATGTTTGGGTCATTGCTTATATCTTCCAATATGGAAATACTGGATGATGTTCTCAGGAAAAGGGGTTCTGCTTCGTTTTTCAAAGTTGCAAGGATGTCGTTTGCGGAACGTCTGATATTCCTTGGTACGGAATTGTCGTTCGCTATATGTTCTAACACCTGTGTGCATTGTTTAATGACGTCTTCAGGTTTGCTGGCACCTAACATTTGGATCACCTTAATAATGGTTTAATGATAAAATAAGAATTTATGTTGTATTACCCCTAACTATTATATTCTATAAAAAGACTTTCATTCATGCAGTGATCAAAGGTGAACAAATGAGCGATAGTGACGATAAAATAAAACAGATATCAAGATTGCTGGAAATGGGCGGTACTATGCTTGCACAGCATTGTACTACATGTGGTGCTCCAATGTTCAGGTACCAGGGAGAAGTACTTTGCCCAATATGTCAGGACAGCAATGCGAATTCCGGTCAACAGCAAAATGCAGGACAACAGGTTGCATTGGCAAGAAATGAAATTAAAGAAGTTCCTCAGGCAGGTGGCATTGCCAGCTCTCCCGAAGCTCCTGTACAACAACCGCTGGTTCGTTCTGAAGAACTTTCTCATGATGATATGCCAGGGCAAATTTCGGCAGCAGTTCCTATAGAAGGTCTGAATTCTGTTGCAGAAAGCCTGAAATTGAAAATTGGGCACATTGCCGGTCTGCTTCAGGTCGAGACCGATCCTCGCAGGATGGAGGAATATCTCGATATTATGGGTAGATGTCTTGACATCCTTGAAAGACTGAAATAAGCTTCTTAAAAACAGAATTCTCATAAAACGATAGTAGAAAACCGGTATTTCCAGTTGCTCTTTCTTTTTCAATTTTTATATTTGCTGCTAAGTATTTCCCGCATCTTTCCTGCGGTCTTCGGTCCAATGTTCTTTACTTCCTTCAACTCCTCAAGCTCTGCTTTCATAACTCCTTCCACGGTTCCAAAGTGTTCAAGGAGATTCTTTGCAGCATTCGGTCCGATGTCACTGATGGATGATACTATGTATTCCTGTTGTTGTGATAGCAGCATTGAAGATTTTTTTCCGTGTATGCTGGTACTGCGTTTTTCATCGATCTGTTCTCTCTTTGCTAGTATGCCTATCAGGGATGCTGTATCTTCTGCATCTCTTGTGTGAAGTATGGACACTCCAAAGTCCAGTGCCAACGAAGCAAGTGTTCCGTGGATAGCTTTGGGGTTGATCATCCTTGTGGTGAACAAACCTTCTCCTTCGATGATAAGTATGGGCTTTTCATAAGCTCCTGCAAGGTCGGATATCTGCCTGAATATATTGCGGTCAAGTAGGGAATTGACGAGGTCTTCGGCACTCTTGCGCTCGATTGCCACCCGGTCGCTTACAATATAATCTCCTACCTCAAGTGTTTTTACAACGATGTTAAGCCCAAGTTTCTCAAGACTGCGTGCAACGGTGCTTCTGATCTCTCTCTGGTCGAGGACTACCGTCACTTCCTCGTCAGAGAAGTCTGAAAGCCCGGTCTGTTGTTCCTTCTCAACCCTGAACTCACTTGCAATGTCGGTCTTACCATTTTCAGCGTTTGCTCTATTCAACTCTGACATATTCTCCTGCCATTGCTGCATATTGCTCTGCATACGCTTTTCTTTATGTGCACAGCTCCAGTAGTATGTTTCGTCCCGGGTTCCTTTTGTAACAAGTACTACTACACGTCCTTCGTGTTTCCTTCCTGTCCTGCCTTTTCTCTGTATGCTTCTTATCTCGGAAGGGACCGGTTCATAGAACAGCACCAGATCGGTAGCTGGGATATCAAGTCCTTCTTCTGCAACGGATGTTGCCACAAGGACATTATATTCTCCAGCCTTGAACTTCTCTATGATCTCGACCTGTTGTTTTTGGGTAAGCCCCTTGTCCTTGAACTTGGAACTTTGTCCCACAAATTTGACAGGCCTTATATCTTCTATTTCGGAGAGAGCGTTCGTCACCATTTCAGAGGTATCGCGATAGTTCGTAAAGACGATCACACGGGAGTCGGGTTTGCCATTTAGTTCCTTTGAGACAATATCTTTTACAACTGCAAGTTTCGGATGTTCTGTGGTGCATTCCTCGAGCCTTTTGTACAACTGTCTCATATAAAGGTCATCAGAAAGCCTTTTTGAAGCCTTACTTCCTGTTCTGGAAGTGGCCTCGTTCTCAAGTCGGGCTGTATATTTTTTAAGTGCTTCGATGCCCTGTGTTTCTACTATCTCCACAGCATGACTTACCTTCATGACCTCTGCAAGGATCGATAGGGCGCTGTAGACTGCAGGTTCGGCCATTTCCCTTATCTGTCCCTGTAACTTTTTCTGAAGGCCGAGCAGGTCCATCTTTGAGGCTTTCTTGCCGTAAGGGATGGAATATCCAAGTTCTGTTAGTTTTTGGAATCTGTCCTCGAGGACCTTTTCCAGAAGGGTTTTCAGCTCCTTCATCTCAGAAGGTAGTATGACATGGTTCCATTCGACCTCTTTTTTATGTATATAGGGTGTTACGTCAGGGTCTGTTTCTGTTTTTATCGCAACTGAGCTGATGTAAAGGTTCGTGCATACCTCACTTATCTTCTCATCAGTACCTCCCGGACTCGCAGTTATCGCAAGGCAGTGTGGGTTTTTGGCATCCTCGAAGTATCTTTCGGCTATATATGTATAAGCATAATTGCCAACAGCCCGATGTGCTTCATCAAATGTAATATGGGAAACATCTTCAAGGCTTATCCGCTTGGTAAGTATGTCGTTCTCAATGACCTGCGGGGTGGAAATGATTACTTTTCCCTTCTTCCAGAGCTCTTCCCTCTTGTCAGGGGCTATTGCGCCTGTAAAGGTCAGTATTTCATCTTCCGGGATGTTCAGTGTGGATCTCAAAAAAGTGGCATGCTGTTCTACAAGGGGTTTTGTGGGGGATAGAATGAGTGCTTTTCCGCCTGTCTTTTGCAGGCGTGAAGCTATGACAAGAAGGGCGACTATAGTTTTTCCAAGACCTGTTGGCAGCACTACCAGTGTTGGTGCTGATAGTGCCTTTCCGGCAAGGTCAAGCTGATACAATCGCTGTTCGACTGTATCAGGCTTGACCAGTGGGTGCTTAATGTGTTCGCTCATATTTACTATAGGTTCGAAATTTGCTTGAGGCAATACTGTTCTTAACCCTTTTAAATATGAGGCAAGCGGGGTGAAAGTATTAGATGCTCACTCCCGCATTTTCAAGGTCCAGTTTTCCATAGACAAGGTCGTAGATCGAGTCCTCGATACCTTCTACAGATGCTCTGACCTGTTTCATTGTATCGCGGTCCCTGATGGTGACGGAATTGTCTTCAAGGGTATCGTAATCGATGGTGATGGAATATGGAGTTCCAATCTCATCGTTCCTGCGGTAGCGGCGACCGATTGCTCTTGAATCATCGTAGGCAACAAGTAAGCCTCTTTCACGAAGTTTCTGTGCTATCGCCTTTGCAGGCTCGATAAGCTCATCCCTTGTAAGGAGGGGGAGGATGGCAACCTGTACAGGTGCAACTTCGTTCCTGAACCTGAGAACCATCCTTTCCTCTTCCTCCTCGTCGCCTTCAGCTTCGACCTTTTCTTCATCGAACGCATGTTCCATTGTACAGTACAGTATCCTGTCGATACCATATGAAGGCTCGATGACATGAGGTACTATCTTTTCACCGCTAACCTTTACGGTTTCTTGTGCATAGCTGATTATCTCGGAAGGTACTGTGAACTCTTCTCCATTGACAATTACTTTGATCTCGTCCTTGCTAAGTTCATCTTCACTCAATTCCTTGAGTGCATCAGCAACAGCCTTTGCCTTTCCTTTGAACAATGGCCCGAGCTTACCCATGTCAGGTTTCACAACGAATTGTTCGACCATCTTCGGTTCATCATATTCGATGTGTATCTCAAGTTCGGTACCGCTTGTCTTTGCATGTGCTTTCAGGTCGAAGTCTGTCCTGTCCGCAATGCCGACTACCTCTATCCAGCCGAACCTGTCGGTCAGTATCTCGGCATCCCAGCAGTCAATAGCATAGTGTGCCATCTCATCCTTCTGGTGCTGCCTGAACCTTAGCTTGTCAGCAGCTATGCCCACGCGCTGGAGGAAATGGTTCGTGAGTGCGATATGGTATGCGAGGAACTCATGTGCAATTATGTTATTCTCAACAGCTTCCTTTACCTTCATCTGCTCGATGGCACCCTTCTCCTGTGCTTCATCGGAGTATAGGTTCAGGGTGACCTCTGCAAATCTTTCGAAGTTGGGGTGCCCTTTCTCTTTTGGATGGGTGAATATCTCAGCCTCTGCCTGTGTGAATTCCCTCAGCCTGATAACTCCCTGCCTGGGGGATATCTCATTACGGTAGGATTTTCCTATCTGGGTCGCACCAAAGGGTAACTTGTCACGGTAATATCTGGAAAGCCTCTGGAAGTTAATGAACATTCCCTGTGCGGTTTCCGGACGCATGTAGCCTTGCCTTCCGGTACCGGGGCCGATATTCGTTTTGAACATGAGGTTGAACTCATAGGCCTTTCCAAGCTTGCCGCCACATTCAGGACAGCCGATATCATTCTCCTCTATGAGCCTGTCAAGTTCTTCGTTGCTCAATGCATCTGCGACCTCTACTATCTTATCGACGAGATGATCTGCCCTGAAAGCTTCCTCACATTCCTGACATTCGCAGAGTGGGTCTGAAAAGCCTCCTACGTGGCCGGATGCAACAAAGACATCCTCGATACCAACGGTTGGGGTTTCGATCTCCATAAATCCTTCGTGGATCACATAGAGTTCACGCCAGATCTGCTCTATCCTTCTCTTTAAAGTGCATCCAAGGGGTCCGTAATCATAGAATCCGGCAGCTCCGCCGTAGAGCTCAAAGGAATTCCATAAAAAGCCTCTTCTTTTTGCCAGTTCAATTACCTGTTCATACCTGTCCATGATAGATCCTCTTAAAGTTAGTGATTATTTTGATGTGTGGAAGCTAAATATGATACATTCGATATTTACATTACATTTAATCTTATCGTGATATCTTTTGTGTAATACCTGTATTCACCACAAAGTCACTCATTATGATGATTATAATAATAGAAATCTTTATATACAGGTTGTTACATTGTATAGAATAAGCAAGGCCGATAAAAATCATATCGTACCACCACCACCACAAACTGATTTTTTTTGGTCATTCCATCACGGTCTTGCTATAATTCTTTTCCATTCAAATGTTGAATGCTCTGTATACTCTGATTTTACTGCCTTCTACCTACTACCATTGGATCCTTGTTCTTTTGTCATTGTATGTCAGGACCTTTAGTTTGAAAGCTGTATGGCTGGTCCAAAATCTCGATGCAAGAATGTTACTACGAGCTATATGGGGATTTAATATGCCGTATGGTCTGGTATTTTGGTTAATCTTTTTCCATCATCATAATGATAATGTCGATAATAATCTTTATATACAGGTTGTTACATTGTATAGAATAAGCAAGGCCGATAAAAATCATATCGTACCACCACCACCACAAACTGATTTTTTTTGATCATTCCATCACGGTCTTGCTTCACTTCTTTTCATTCTAAATACTTTGTATCTACTCTGATCTTAATTACCTCTATATTCTACCATTGTTTTCCTGTGCTTCTATGATCACATCTCAGGAGCTTTGGTTAGGACTGTGCATGAGGGTTCCTTAAAAAGAGCCGTAACTTCGATGTAATAAGTTATGCAAAAATAAAAATTGTGCCGGTTTGCCCGGCCTTTATATTTCAATTAACTTTAATCAATCTTCCAAAGCTTCATCCGCGCTCATTCCGCCGTGGATGACCTTTGAGAGAAGATTGACGAGTCTTGTTGGGTCATCTGCCTGGAACACATTCCTGCCCATTGCTACACCCTTGCAGCCTACACTTAGTGCATCGGTAACCATCTGGAGTATCTCTTTTTCAGTATCCATCTGAGGTCCGCCTGCAATAACGACAGGTACTGGACATCCATCTATGACTTCCTTGAATGAATCAGGGTCACCTGTATAGCTGGTTTTGACGATATCCGCGCCAAGTTCTGCACCGATCCTTGCTGCGTGCTTCACATACTCCACATCATGCTCTGAAGGCACTTTTGCACCTCGGGGGTACATCATGGCAAGAAGGGGCATTCCCCATTCGTCACATTTCTTTGCGACAAAACCCAGGTCCTTCAACATTTCAGCTTCATCTTCAGCACCAACGTTGATGTGTACAGAAACCGCATCTGCGCCAACTTTGATAGCTTCTTCCATGGTAGTTACCAGGACCTTGTGGTTGGGGTCAGGTCCAAGTGATGTTGATCCGGAGAGGTGGATAATAAGTCCTACATCCCTGCCGTAGCCTCTGTGACCATGCTTTGCAAGTCCCATGTGACCAAGTACTGCATTTGCACCGCCTTCTGCTACCTTGTTGACAGTTGCAGGCATGTCTATAAGGCCCTTGATAGGTCCTGCACCTACGCCGTGGTCCATTGGGATTATAATTGCATTACCAGTATTTCTGTCGAATATACGCTCCATCCTGACAGATTTGCCAATTTCGCTCATGTTATGGGAGATGGTGTATGTATTACATATCTTTTCTGGTGACTGCAATGTAAAACATCTGAATTTCAGACATTCTCATTCTGATAACGTCCGCTATAGCCTTCTTCCACTTCTGTGTGAAGATGGTAGAAAAGAAGCTGCATTATCCTTGCATCTTTTTTAAGATCGAAACCGTCCTTGTTGTGAACAACTAACATACACTCGCTCCTTCCTGAGTATCCGGCATCCCATACGGCAGTCTCAAGAGTTGCTCCACACCTTATCAATGTCGATCTTGGTTTTGCTGTTGCTGCAAGGGTCTTTGGTATGTTCACAATCTCGTTCAAAAGCACCTTGTATATCCCAGGTTCAAGGTGTATCCACCCATCCTCGTTGAACTCGATCGTATCGCCCTCGGAAAGTCTCCTGCCTGAATTATCAAAATCAACCGCACCCGGGCCTTCAATGGTCCTTATTTCCTTAAGTGTCATCTCAACACCGTTTGGCTGAAGCTGGGTGTCCATGTCGATCATGTTCTCGACGAGTGGGGGATTTGCAAGTACAAGTTCTCTTAATTCATTTTGGGATAAAAGGGTCATGGGATGGGGATGGTTTGTATCGGTTATTATAATTTCGGGAGACTGGATGTGTGACAGATCTTAATTTTAGTATCTGCAATATACTCTTAACATACTATCTTTTCAATATGTCTGCTTAAGGATATTGCGAGCTACCATCAAGAACATAGCTGTTCCGGTAATGATCAATGAAAAGTATGTCAACATGAGCACATTTGTACTGATATTTGGCACAAAGCATGCTATTGTGACCGCCAATATCAAGATCGGTATGAACATGATAAAGTTCCGGGGAGAATAGTCTTTAGTGTCTAATTGAATTATCTGTACATTCTCCTTTCCGGACCTTGAAAGCAAGGCAATGGCAATTGCATAGAAAAATATTATCGATAGGTATGGTGCTATTGTGGTAGGTATCCTTTCAGGAAGCAGGAATATGAATGTTACTATGTAAAGCAATAATAGATACACGCATAGCACTCTGAATCCCCTTTTTCCAGGCACTAGCTGTGCTATTTCAGTTCCTTTTGACAGCCTGTAAAGGACTGTGATGATTAGCAAAGACCCTGCAACGGACATGATAGCCAATACCGGGTCGAAACCGTTCCCATTCGCTATGAAAGAACTTAGAAGTATCAATAGTAGAGTTATTATTATAGTTTTCCTGCCGCTCCTTTTCAGAATCTCACTATGTTGTCCAAGTGTCTTCCCTGTAAGTATCTCAAAGACAAGTATCGGTACTATAAAGGACATCACTGGATGCCCTCGATCATGAAATTCCCCTGCTGGGATATGGGGGTCAGGTTCACCCCATCATATACCCTGGCTTCACCTTCCATATATGCAGATAAATTAATCGCTGGTGGCTCGGAAATAGAGATGCATCCTACGCTAATGGTGAAAGCAAGCACACACAGTATAGATATTGCTTTAATTGGACCTCTCCCTGAACCCATAATGAGATTTTGTTATTTATGCGAGATATAACTTTTTGATTATTTCAGTTCATATATCTTCAGATCCATTTGTCATTAGTCAGCCTCAAAAGCAAGATCTTCTTTCGAAAAGAACATCTCTTTGTCTAATGCAATAATAACAGCGGCAACAACAATGAGGACCACTGTTTCAATACATTTTGTTGTCTGGGATATATTAAGTATCTCCTGCGAGATATTGACAAGAAAATGGAATACAATTGCCGCAGGAATACTTTTTCTGTTTTTTATGCAGATCCAACTGATGATCACGCCCATGGGAATGATGCTGACAAAAAAATTCACACCAAACCAGATATTTTGGTGAATGATTTCATACTGGTAGGAGTTATTGACAAATATAAGTGGAAAGTGCCAGAGGGACCAGAGTATACTGAAAATGATCGATGCCTTAAAGTAGGTGCTTCGGCTCTTCAAACTGTCAAAGGCATACCCTCTCCATCCAAGCTCTTCAAAACCCGCAGCAAGAAGAAGAAGAAGCAACACAGGGACAAATCCAGTTGAAAAAGAGAAGCCTTCGGCAAATTGAAACTGTGAAACAGATCCTCCTAATGGAAGAGAAATGATAATGGATGCCAGAACCGAGAGAGGCATTATCAATAAAAATACCGGTAGCATTTTTGGCTGTATCAATCTGAGATTGGTGAGGCGGTTGATAAAATCTGTTTTTAGATCTGAATTTTTAGACCTGTGGATCATAACCAGTGAAATAAGGAAAGGTGCCATCAGTCCAGGCAGCATAAATATCATATACAGATCTTTTATACCCTCCTGAAAACTCACATATGCACCTGCGAACCAGAGAGCATAGGTTGTAATAAAAGTCGCAACAAAATATACCTTGGTCTTGTAATTATAGTTAGAGATCATTTGCTCCTCCAAGTTTTAACTGCTCATGAACTGGTTCTTATTTTTCTATTCAATCCAACTTTGACGATCAAAATTAATAAAACGGTTCTTAATTTTGTTGTATTTGACAAAAAATACAACATTATTCCTCATACATGAAACCATTATTTAGATGGCATCTCCTTCTTCCTTTCGTATTCAATAATTTGTTATCGAATAATTCAAACTGCATGATTAATATAACAATGACTAATTCATAAATTTTTCGATTAATATGCAAAATAGTGATGATGTCGTAACATAGATACTCTGGCTAACCTCTGATTATTTTGCTGTATACAAAAAAGTGATAATTCATACCTCGAAACAAGAGTTTCATTTTAGAAACATTTTATATATGAAAATAATAAGTTGTAAATCATATCTTAATATCTTGCGTTGATTTTAGTATTTTCTTTAGTGCATTATGCCTAATAAATGCGAAAGAAAGAGTAAAAAGGAGCGTCAGAAATTCATGTCAAATTTACAACGGAAAACAATAGATCCTATTTTTTCAGACAAAACCATTGCCCATAGGGCTTCAGGTGATTCAGAAGAATCGATGGAGATTGATCCGGATAATGCTGAATGCTGGCTCAACGAGGGTAAGACCTTTGGTAATTCAGGTAATCATGAAGCTGCTTTAGAAGCCTTTAATCGATCAATAGAACTAGATCCAGATAATGCTGGCTCCTGGCTTAACAAAGGTAGAGCTCTTGATAATTTAGGTCGTTACGAAGAGGCTTTAGAAGCCATTAATGGATCAATAGAAATAGAGCCAAATGATGCTGTTTTATGGTCTAAAAAAGGCGTTATACTTGGAAATTTAGGCCGAGATGAGGATGCCTTGGAAGCCTTTAACAGATCGATAGAATTAGAGTCAGATAATGCTGCTTTATGGTTTAACAAAGGTAAAGCTCTCGATAACTTAGATCGTTATGATGAGGCTTTACAATCCTTTAACAGATCAATAGAACTTGAGCCAAATGATGCTGCTTTATGGTTTTATAAAGGCACTATCCTTGGCAATTTAGGCCGTTATGAGGAGGCCTTAGATTCTTTTAACAGATCAATAGAACTTGAGCCAAATGATGCTGCTTTATGGTTCGATAAAGGTAATGCTCTTGATGATCTGGACCGTTATGAGGAGGCTTTAGAAGCTTTTAATAGATCAATAGAAATAGATCCAGATAATGCAGATATATGGCTTAGCAAAGGTAACGCTCTTGATAAATTAGGTCGTCATGAGGAGGCTTCAGAAGCTTTTGCACGATCCAGGAATATGCTCAATAATTCGGTTGTATTTGATCTAACTTGAATTATCAGGTTAAATTAGTACTTCTATTAAATGTATGTGAAATATAATCGAATTGTTTGCGGTATATTCTGCCAACATCTCAACCTTAAGTTAATTCCTTTTTCAATTTCCCATTTTATGCTCCAACCTGAAATTGGTGAATCTAGTAAATAAATGAGAAGGGCGAGAATGTGGAAATATTTCGCCCCCTTATAGTCAATTCAAATGAGACTCAATCTAAAGTTGATTCTATTTCGTGGACCCAGTCTACCTCAACTCCTGCCTTTTCATGGTGTTTTCTGACGGCTTCTTTATCCGGTGCATCAACAACGCACCAGACCTTATCATCTTCCTTATTGAAAAATATTTCATGATGCAATACCCCGTCTTCATCCCTTGGTTCATTCTGCATTTTGCGAAGCATCTCTGGTGTTATGGACCCCATTTTATGTTGGTCGATATATCTTGTCATTACATTTCACCCCCCGTTCATGTAGTGAGCATATTCTACCCCTATAATTAATTTCAATTGTATTGATATATAGTAGTTTCGCCCCTTGTTCTATTTTTTAAAAAGATACTAAAGAGACTCTGAGAGTGTTCGGAAAATCAAAAATCATAAAGGAGTACTGCAACTACTGTTGAATGTGTTATATATATAAATAGAAACAAGTAGACAAAAATGAATGTCAGAGATAGTTGAACTGTTCGTGTTGCACTAATTTAACAGTACTTAAATTATTAAAAAATAAGCTCTGTAGAATTCCTCAAATAAAATGCAAAGTAGGTTTTCTACAGAGTACATATACTATTTACTTTTACTTATTCTCCGGAAAGCTCGAATGTTGCGTTTGCTAGGAATACTGTACTGATAGGTACTGTCACAAGCAGGCCAATTCCCAAAAGGAGTGCACCGATCATGTTGAGAACAAGCATGATCGCATAAACGATTATACTTTCAACAGGAACTGTCTTTATAATTTCTATGCTTTTTGTTATTCCTTCAATGCCACTATATCCCTTAATGACAAGCAATGGCATTGTAAACATGAAGAGTATTCCTACTATTGTGCTGAGTATGGATGCTATCTGCCCGAGTATTGCAGCGATCACAATATAGATCAGCATGAATGTCCAGCTTCTGATAAAATCGTCCTTGTTGAAACCTACAAAGACATCAGCTATTTCTATTTGTTCTCCTCTTGCTCCTTTTACTGCCATGGAAGTAAATCCATATGCAAGGGGTGCAATGGTAACTATCAATATTGAGCCTAGGGCGGCTATCAATAAACCAATTATAAATGTTACGAGGTTGTCTTTCACAACATTCCAGGAGTTCTTTAAACCTATTTCATAGTCCAACATACCACTTCCATAATATAATTATTTACAATATATAATCTATTTGGAAAGCATATATAACTATCTAACATAATGGCTCTGTATAAATCCTATCGAAATCACTATCCATAGGAAAATTCAAAATTATAAAGCATAAACCAAAGGCAAATATTGTGTATCCAATGATTAGGTTGCCGCAATTTACTGAACAGATTTGACACGACCGTGTTTCTGCAAAAGCTATCCGTAAATGGCATTTGAACAGGATGATTAAGGATGGAGTTACAACAGACTGAGATGTCATATGAAGCCCAGAGAACAACAGTATTGATGCCTGGTTCATCAGATTGGGGATATGGCACAATGATTGCAGGATTGTTCGCTGGGATGGTAGTTCTTGTTGCTGCAGTTCTGCTTTATAAACGACTTGTGGGTAGCACTTAATTGGGGTAAGGGTAAAAACTTATAGATATATAACATGAATATCGATGTTGAGAAAGAGCTTTCAGGACATTGTGGACAGAAAATTAGAAAAGGATACTCATGAACGGGACTGAGATAGACGGAGTTGACAAGTTTGCGTTCTGGGTATCTTCAATATTCAGACTGCTGGTTGTCATCGGAGGTATGGTCGCAATATTGACGGGAAACTGGATGCACTTAGGTTTCTTCACGTATGTCTTGATTGTGACCTTTCTGCCAAGTATAATCGAGAAAAAGTACAGGTTCGAGTTTCCCAATGAGTTCGAAGTACTGATCATGCTCTATATCTATGCATCTCTCATGTTGGGCGAATATCAAGAGTTTTTCGAAATATTCTGGTGGTGGGATGTATTCCTGCACACATTCTTAGGCGTGATCATTGCAAGTCTCGGTTTTATACTGGTGTATGTTTTGAATTCAGAACATAAAGTAAATCTGAGCCCTTTTTTCATAGCACTGTTTTCATTCAGCATTGCAGTGGCATCTGGGGCAATTTGGGAGATATTTGAATATTCGATGGATATGCTGTTCGGAATCAATATGCAAACGTCGGGTCTGGTGGATACCATGTGGGACTTAATCGTTGAAACGCTGAGTGCACTTTTAGTCTCCACACTAGGGTACTTGTATCTGAAAAAAGAGATTCATGTCAATCTGTTCAAGAATGCTGAAAGGAAGTTTATCGATCGGAATCCGCGTTTGTTCAGAAAATGATGTGTGTTGACTTTGTTAGGGGGATTTCTAAAACCTTTATTCATAATCTCTTTAAATGAAGACTTCGATGGCAATGTAGTTGTACAACCCAGCAGTAACTCAGACGTAGAAACCCGACTATCTGCACTAGAACAAAGGATCATTGAGTTAGAAAAACCGCCATGCAGCGACTCAGAAAAACCAGATGGGCCCGGGGAGATTCGAACACCCGACCTCTGCCGTGTGA
>JAIORJ010000019.1 GCA_021108185.1 Methanococcoides sp.
CCGGGGAGAAAAGGGAACAATTGCTGTTGCAAGGGACCATCCCATGCTTTTCAAAGGATATCACAACAAACCAGAAAAAACGGCAGAATGCTTCCTTGGAAACTGGTATTTGACCGGAGACCTTGCAATGATGGATGAGACCGGATATATATGGTTCGAATCAAGGACGGATGATATCTGTATAAGTTCGGGGTACAGGATCGGCCCCTTTGAGGTTGAAAGTGCAGTCGATTCGCATGAGGCGGTTCTTGAATCTGCGATGATCCCGAGTCCGGACCCCATAAGAGGAGAGGTTGTTAAGGTCTTTGTTGTCCTGAGGAAGGGGTACGAACCCTCCAAAGAACTCATTGAGGATATCCAGCAGCATGTCAAAGGGATGACCGCCCCATATAAGTATCCACGGGAGGTCGAATTTGTAAGGGAGCTTCCAAAGACCATCAGTGGCAAGATCAAGCGCAGAGAGCTCAGGATCACAGAGTTTGAGATGAAAAGAGATGTGATCGAAAAGCTAAAGGAAAAGGACCTGTGGCAGAGAGCGGATTAAAATAAAGATGGAAAAGGCGGTCGAACGGCAAATATTATTATCTCAGTAGCGCGAAAATACATATCATGTTGTGTGGATCAGGGGACTTTTAGGGAGGGGTTGATATGGAAGATATCTTTCGATTTGCGGATGAGCTTGGACCTAGCAAGATCATCCATATATACGAGCCGTCTGTTGGATTGAAGGCGGTGTTGGTGGTGGATAATGTGGCTGCAGGGCCCTCCATAGGAGGGGTGCGCATGGCCCCGGATGTTAGCACAGAGGAGTGTTTCCGCCTGGCAAGGGCCATGACCCTGAAGAATGCTGCCGCAGGTCTTCCATATGGCGGGGGAAAGGCTGTTGTCTATGGTGACCCGAAGATGGCCGCCGAAAAAAAGATCGAACTTATGAGAGCTCTGGCTTCCTCACTGAGGGAGATCAAGGAGTACATCTTTGCTCCGGACATGGGTACGAATGAAGATTGCATGGCCGGTATTAAGGATGAGATCGGCAGGGCAGTGGGGCTGCCCAGGGTGATCGGTGGAATTCCCCTGGACGAGATCGGGGCTACCGGATGGGGTATCAGGCATGCCACTGAAGTGGCCCTGGAATTCTGTGACTTCAAGCTGGAAGGCGCCCGAATTGTGGTCCAGGGGTTTGGTGCAGTGGGTAAGAATGCAGCCCGTTTCCTTGCGGAAATGGGTGCTGTGGTAGTGGCAGTGTCGGATTCCCGGGGCACCATATACAACCCTGAGGGGCTTGATGTTGATGCATTGATCACCTTGAAGGAGGCCGGAGGAAGTGTGGTCGATCATCCTGATGGGGAGAGGCTTGGATGCGATTCGGTTATAGACATTGATTGTGACATATGGATCCCGGCAGCCCGGCCGGATGTTCTGAATGAGGGAAATGTGCATCGTCTGAGGGCAAAGCTCGTGGTCGAGGGAGCCAACATCCCCATCACCCATGGTGCGGAAAAATACCTTCACGAAAAAGGGATCATCTGTGTCCCGGACTTCATTGCCAATGCAGGAGGGGTGATCTGCGCTGCCATGGAGTATGAGGGAGCCAGCGAATGTGCAGCACTCCAGGTCATAGGAGAGAATGTGCGTATCAATACCAGACTGGTGTTGAAAGAATCGTCATGCAAATGTATACTTCCCAGGGAAGCCGCCATGGACCTTGCACTGCAAAGGATCCGCAAAGCCATGGGTTATAGACGATGGTCCCTGTTCTCGTCCGCTCCGGGATTCGTATAATGACCAAAGGGATGACCAGGTCTCTTGAAAGGGATCATTCTCGGGAATGGTTATGGATAAGGGGTTAAGAAAGGAGCTTATGTTTTCTCCAGTACTCATTCACCGTCTCCTGAATACTTTTCAGGATATCCTCCTGTCTTACCGGTTTAAAAAGATGGGCGAATCTTTCCTGCTCTTTCAGGTAGTCTTCCACAGGCTTGAATTTCTTTGGAACGAATGTATGTTCCACCTTGCCATGGACAGACTCCTTTAATGGCCAGATCCCTGTCTCAACCGCCAGCTTTGCAAGACTGACGGAGTGGGAGGGGTCAAATCCCCATCCTGGCGGGCAGGAGGAATGGGATATGAAGAGTTTTGGACCCTTATACTGTTCGGCTTTTCTGAACTTGTTCACCAGGTCAACAGGATAGGCAGGGGAGATGGTTGCAAGGTAGGGGGGTCTGTGACTGTTCCATATCTCGAACAGGTCCTTCTTTTGAAGCTGTGCACCAGTTGGTCTTGCCCCTCCCGGCGGGCTTGTTGCTGTCCTTGATGCAAAGGGTGTAGCCCCTGATTGCTGGAATCCGGTATTTCCATATGCCTCATTGTCATAACAGATATAATAGAAGTCCAGATTGCGGTAAATGGCCCCGGATGTGGACGATAAGCCCATGTCATATGCAGAACCATCCCCAGTCAGCACGACCACCTTCAGGTCCTCTTCCGGGTCAAGTTTCCCCTTTTTGATCAATATATCCAGGGCATCCCGGACCCCCTGGGCCCCGGCAGGTGCACAGGCCATTGCCGTATAAAGCCAGGAATTTTTAAAAGGTGTGAAGGGATATATGGAAAGGAGGGTAAAACAGCTTGCAGCATTTACAATAACGATCTTTTCCCCCAGTGCCTTCAGGCAATGCCTCAGGGTCAGGAGCCCACCACAACCTGCACATGCAGGGGTTCCTGATAGCATGTTCTCCTCAGGGGGTATTTCCCTGATGGATCTGATGGGTATTGTATCCATATCTTTATCCCTTCCCTGCGATTTCCTTCAATCCTGCCATTTCTTTCCACTCATTCTCCGTATACAGGAGATGGGGCGCCTCCACAATTCCAGTATCCTCAGCCTTGATCATCTTGTCAAAGATAAGCTCGAATTCTTCCGGGCTGATGTTCTTTCCCCCGAGCCCTCCAATGAAGGATAGCAAAAGGGGCCTGTTTATCTCATTGTAAAGGCAACCGGCCATCTCTGAATATATGATCCCTCCCTTGCCTATGCTGATGTTCTGGTCTATGACAGCCACTGCCCTTTTCCCTTTCAATGCATTCTTTATATCAGGGTCCGGAAATGGTCTCAATACCCTCAGCCTCAGTAAGCCGGCCTTAAGCCCATTCTCCCGTGCTCTTTTCACGGCAGCTTTCCCAAGGGTGGAAAATGAGTTTGTCATGACAAGGACATATTCGGCATCTTCCAGCATATATTCTTCAATGGTCCTGTATTTCCTGCCAAATTTCTGTTCGAAGTCCCCGCACACCTCCTTGTAGACCTCCAGGGCATTCTTACTTGCAAGGTGCATCTGGTATTTGAAATAGGAATAGAACTCCCCGCCAAGGACCGCAACGCCCTGGGCCATGGGCTGAGCTGGCTTGAAAAAGGCATGTTCCGGCTGGTATTCTGGCAGGAAACTTCTGACAGTCTCCACATCCGGGATCTCCACGGGTTCTCTGGTAAATGAGAGGTAAAAACCGTCCATGTTCACAATGACAGGCAAGAGCACCCGTTCATCCTCAGCCAGTTTGTATGCCATCAAGATCGAATCAAATACTTCCTGGCAGGTCTCGCAATGGATCTGTAAGAATCCCGAATCCCTGATCGCCAGAATATCGTTATGGTCCGGCCCCAGGGTGATCGGTGAGGACAATCCCCTTGATACATTTACCATCACCAGAGGAACTCTCCATCCTGCCACTGTATATATCATCTCAAATCCATACAACAGTCCCTGGCTGGACGTGGCCGTGAAGGTCCTGACCCCTGTGGCGGAAGCAGCACCTGCTGCCGTTACCATGGAATGCTCCGAGTCCATGGTAACAAAACTCGCATCCATGGCTCCGTCGGATATCCACTTTGCAATTGTCTCGATGATCTCCGTCTGGGGAGTTATAGGATAGGCCGGAATATAATCCACTTCTGCCATCCGCACTCCCCAGGCAGCGGCACCGTTGCCGGTTAGCATCTCTTTTCCCATTATAGTTCACCTTCTTCCGATTGGGAGTGCATCTCCCGCACGTCATTGATGGCCTTTGCCGGACATTCCCTGGCGCATATGAGACAACCCTTACAGTTTTCGTAATCCGCATAAGGATAGCCGTCTTCATTTACCTGGATACAACCCTCAGGACACCTGGCAACACAGGTCATGCACCTGGTACAAAGGTCATAATCCCAGACAGGTCTGAATACCCGCCAGTTTCCCGTTCTTCGCAGGGGGGTATTGCCGGTGGCATTTATGGCAGGACTGGATACACGAGCTGTTTCGAAAGGTATGTTGATAACATTCTCCCCTTCCCTTATGGACTCAGTAGTTTTCATTTGTACCGGGACCACTGCATCGTAACAATAAAGTGCAGCCTCTGTATTCTTTTCTAAAATTCCCCTGTCCGAGATGATTCCGGATAGCTCCTTTTCCAGGGCATCCCTTAAGGCATCCTCTCCAATGCCGGCGATCCTGGAGGCAACAGCAGCTGCAAGGCTGCTGAGGACGGGCTTTCCGATCATATCAAGGCCGATCTTTGTCAGGTCCAGTGTTATCACATGATCTGTGATACTGTACCTTTCCTTTGATTCCAGAGGACTCTGGGGCGTGTTTACAAAAACGACACCCCCTTTTTTAAGTCCCGATAAAGGCATTGCCTTAGGATCTGACAGTAGCGTTTCATCTATAACTATCACAATATCAGGATCTGAGATCACGCCCCGCTCCATGATGTTCTCTCTGGAGATGCGGGTAAAGGCAGTGATCGGCGCCCCCCTTTTCTCAGCACCATATAATGGAAAATCCTGTACATTGTAGCCGTCCAGAAATGCAGCTGTCCCGAGCACTCTGCTGGCAACCTTCGCTCCCTGGCCACCCCTGCCGTGGAATCTCAATCTGAGCATAAAAACTCCCCAATATCTTTAGGATTTTCTGTCTATAAATATCCTCTCATCCTTTATCTGAGTTATATGGGTCGATGGCATCCAGGTATTTGGAACAGGCTGGCTGAACAATGGATTGGTTTCCATGAGAATCGTGAGGAAGATTTCGTTTTTACTGGAATTTCAGGAAAAGTCGAAGTTACAAAAGGGCTGGAGATCCTGCGATTGACTTATAAGGACGAGAGTTTGCCATAGCATCCGTTATACGATTAGATGAGCAATGTGCAAACTCTTTGTGAGATTTTTGATCTTACTCAAAGACCAGCACATCCTTCGCTGCGATCTTCACGATGACACGTGATCCCATAGCATCATCAAGAAGCCTTGTCGGAACATCACATAACAGGACTACATTACTTCCATCAAGTTCCACAGCCATCAGCTTGCTGCTACCCTTATCCGTAACATCAAGAACAGTGCCTGCAAACACATTGCCTTCATCTGAAAGCAGATCCTTATCATAGGCCATCAGATGTATGTTCTCCGGCCTTACCCCCCAGGAAACAGTATCTGAACCGGACACATCCGAACCTGTAACAAATTGCATACCTCTGCCTTCAAGGACAAAGCCTTCAGGAGATCTCCCGACCACATCTCCATCCTCAAAGATGTTGCTGACGCCCACAAGTTCTGCCACATCCCTGTCAACAGGAGAATAGAACACTTCCCTTGGACTGCCTGACTGGTGGACCCGCCCCTCATGAAGGACCACGACCCTATCTGCAAGCGAAAACGCTTCCTCTGGACTGTGGGTGATGAACAGTACAGGGATACCAAGCTCCTTCTGAATAACTTTGATCCTCTCCCTCAGTCGCATCCTGACCACCATATCAAGGGCAGAGAAAGGCTCATCCAGCAACAGGATATCGGGGCTCGGTGCGAGGGCACGCGCAAGGGCTACCCTCTGTTTCTGACCCCCCGATAACTGGGAAGGATACCGTCCCTCCAGACCCTCTATATGCAACAGACGAAGCATTTCGAATAATCGCTCCTCCTTCTTCGCCCCATCCCACCCCTTAAGACCATAAACGATGTTCTTCCTCACATCCATATGCGGGAAAAGGGCATAGTTCTGGAAAACATAACCCGGTCTCCTGTACTGCGGCTGGAGATCGACACCCGAATCGCTATCATAATACGTTTTTCCATTGACAACGATACTTCCGCACTCCGGGGTTTCCAGCCCTGCGATACATCGGAGGGTCGTGGTCTTGCCGGAACCGGAGCGACCAAAAAGGACAACCAGCTCATTCCCCACCTCAAAACTGACATTAAGAGAAAAAACATCATCTCTGCCACCCTTCCTACCGCGGGAACGATACACCTTTGACAAGCTCACTTTTACGCCCATTTAACTACCTCACACGCTCCAACGATCTACGAACTTTGCAGCCAATGCCATGGATAATAATGAAACAACGACCAGAGTGATGACTAGAATGTTCGCAAGAGTATCATTGCCTGACTGGAACGCCGTATATATGGACAACGACATGGTATTCGTCTTCCCCGGAATATTACCCGCAACCATAAGGGTCGCACCGAACTCCCCCACAGCCCTTGCAAAACTTAACACGATGCCTGCAAGTATGCCTTTTTTAGCAAGGGGGAGGGTAACAAAGAGCATGGTCTCAAGCTCACTGTGCCCGAGGGTATAAGCCGCATACTCCAGTTCACGATCCACCGCACTGATAGCAGAAGCAGTAGTCTTCACCATAAGAGGAAGAGATACAACAAAGGCCGCGATCACCGCAGCATGCCATGTAAAAAGCAGTGACCAGCCCGTCATCTCAAAGAGAAAACTGCCTATTGCACCGTTCTTTCCCAACAGAACAACAAGCAGATAACCCGTAACTGTCGGCGGAAGCACAAGCGGAAGGGTCACAAGAATATCCGCAAGCCATTTCCCCCTGAAATCCCTTCTTGCAAGAGCATAGGATATGAGGATACCGAACACAGCAACAAGACAGGTGGACAGAACTGCCACCTTTAAAGTTATCGAGAGAGGGATCAAGGCATCTTCAAGCATCAATTATCATCCATTACAGTAAAGCCATATTTTATGAATATATCTTTTCCCTCATTAGAAATAACATAATCGATGAATTCCCGGGAGGCTTCCAATTCATCTGAAGATGAAACGACCGCAATAGGATAGCTTATACTGGTACTCACCGGAATTTGTGCAACAACGTCTATCTTATCCATATCTGAGACTATCGCATCGGTCATATATACAAATCCCGCATCAACTTCCCCGCTCTCAACATAGACGAGCACCTGTTTCACACTCTCCGCATAAATGAGCTTTTCACTGACATCGTCCCACAGAGAAGCTGCTTCGAGCGCACCTTTCGTATATCTGCCCACAGGTGCGATCTCCGGGTCTCCAATAGCTATCTTTGTAATTGAGCCATCCGTAAGGTCTTCAAGGGACCTTATAGTATTCTCGCTTGACCTGGGAACTATCATCACAAGAGAGTTCTCAGCGAAATCATGCCTTGTGTCAGCATAGATCAAATCCTCGGACACAAGGAGGTCCATATGCTTCTGGGAAGCTGAAGCAAAAACATCGATGGGAGCACCGGCTTCTATCTGCATACGCAGGGTACCTGAACCCGCCAGATTGAGAATTATATCGATATCAGGATGCGTATCTTCAAACTTGCGTTCGACCTCAGTGAAACTTTCGGTCAAACTTGCCGCGGCAGAGACAGTGACCTCAGAACTCACATCTGAGTCGGCTGGCGACAATGCCACAAAAGCAATCAGCGCCATAGCCAATATCAATATGACCGACATGACCATTAAAGAACGCTTTTTATCCATACAATAACCTCTGATCAACATAATATACCGTTATGTTTAGTAGAACATAACGAAATGAGATTAGATTGCTTGTATAAAAAATTTATTGTCAAGCGGTAGATGAGAACTTAAATTTAATATTTACCGATCAGTTTTGCGACCATCCTATGAACACCATGCATGCTGAGATCCTTCCCAAGATACAGCATAGGACACCTGCCAGTGTAACATTGATGATCTGCACAAAGTTCCCTCACAGCAGGAGTATCCGTTTTCCAGTGAACCCAGGTATTTACCACACCTTTCTCGAAAAGACCTTTCATGGCATCTGCCGGTTCGGTCTTTGTCAGACCTATCACCGCATTTTCCACACCTTCCGGAGCTTCACCGATAGATTTTATCGCATCCAGCTCGGGCCTATTGGAAAGGTCCACAAAATGAACAGTTTTCCCTTTCTTCCTGAGTTCCTCGACCGCCCATTTCATTGCGGGCTTGGTCCCATCACTAACAAGAATGAATTCGTCTGCATCCCAAAACTTCGAATAGGTATTTTCCATTATAATGACCCCCACAATTGAAAACTGTACAGATATTTATACTAAACTAAATTATCTGAATAGAGCACCTTCAAGAATCAAGGATGTTGACACTTAAAAGACCTTCTATTTGTCTCATTATACACTTAAACTACGGATATTTGCCTATTCATCCATAGTCACCGTCGATCACACACGAACAATATACACAATGAGATAACTCCACTGGAAATAAGGGGGTCTTCGCGCTAAAACCAGCCAATTCTCATTTATGAATAATGCTTACTTAAATGTCACACGTTCGCTTTATTAAAAACTACTTTCAGAGAAGGTAAGATATAGTGTATACTTAAAACATGCAAATCCTATCAAAGAACTGAATGGATGCGATACAATGGAAAAGATAAAAGAATTCTTCAAAATGGATAAATTCGCCGAATACATCGATGTTGAGCTCCTGGAAGTCTCGGAAGGCTACGCAAAAGCGAAGATGGACATCCACGAACATCACTTGAACGGGGTGGGTATCGTTCAGGGAGGAGCAATATTTACCCTTGCAGACTTCGCATTTGCCGCCGCTTCCAATTCTCATGGTACGGTTGCAGTCGCAATAAATGCCAATATATCCTTCGTAACTTCCACAACATCCGGGACCCTGTATGCCCAGGCGCGCGAAAATTCAAAAAACCCAAAGATAGCAACATATACAGTAGACATTACGGACGAAGAAGGAAATGCCATAGCAATATTCCAGGGAATGGCATACAGGAAAAAAATGAGTGTAGATTCATTTATGAGCTGAACAAAATTTCAGGCGTAAAGCCTCAACAGCTTCCATTTCCAGATGATCAAGTCCAAGAAGGAACTCCTTCAGCATTCGATGGTCATCCACTAAACGGTCTGCATTTTTCAGGCTTTCCTTACTGACATAGGTCGGAACAGCCAGACAGAACATACCTGCCCGATTTGCAGCTTCCACGCCCATTGCTGCATTTTCCACAACAAGACATTCACTTGCATACAGCCCGAACATATCAGCAGCACTCAGAAAAGGATCAGGGGCAGGCTTACCATTGTCAACATCCTCCCCACTTATGACAACATCGAAAATACCATCATAAAGATTAGTGATAATATCTTGAACTATATTCCGGTCAGCTCCGGAAACCACCGCAAGCATAAAACGCTCTTTCAAAATTGGAAGACACTCGAGGACCTCACTAAAAGCTTTCAGTTCTACAATTCTGGCAAACTCATCCCTGTATCTGTGTATAAGCCCATCTAAATCAAAGTTCAGAAGATCCACACCATCTTTTTCCAGCAGATAGCTTACGATCTCCACTGTCTTTGAGCCTTCCAAATTATAGACATCCTGAGCATACATGGATAAACCCATTTCGGCAAATACATGACTCAAAGCTTCGGTATGGTAAGGCATAGAATCCACCAGAACCCCATCCATATCAAATATCAGAGCTTTTAGCACAATTAACACCCTAATAGAACCTTATTGCAGAACAACATATCCCGGAAATAGATACAAGAGAAAATATAATAGAACAGGAAAACGAAAAGCGATCAAACACCAATAGAGGATTTACTTTAACCTGAGCTCTTTTCCATGTTTGTGGAGTGCGATCTCAATATTGGATTTGAGGTCCTGTTCTTTGAACGGTTTAGATATGTAACCATAAGGTTCTGCGACCTTAGCTCTCTCAAGTGTCCTATCATCGGTATATGCTGTAAGGAAGATCACCGGAATATCGAATTTAATGCGGATCTCATTTGCAGCTTCAATGCCGTCCATATCGCCCCTCAGCATTATGTCCATCAACACAAGATCAGGGTAAAAAAGGTCTGCTTTAGTAATTGCATCCTCCCCGGATGAAGCGGTACTAGGCACTGAATACCCCAAGCTAATGAGCTTGTTCTTAATACTCAACGCCACAATATTCTCGTCCTCGACGACTAAAATGCTTGTCTCTTTATTCATGCGCCCTTCATACCCCATCTTTTATCAAACGTGACCCTAAACGCTTTAACATATGCATAATTCATGGAAATTGTGCACTTGCTACTAATAAGCGTATCCAATAACTGTGAACTTAATAAAGTAGTTTTTTTAACGTATATACTTTTTGAGAGAACTATACTAGTACCACTCACGATTAGTATAAATTGATTTTCATTACAAGAACATACACACATCAGATCATTACTAAATTCATCCACTAATTGATATTAATTGTATTGGTAACATATCATCAATGATAGTTCCAGAAAGAAAGGCTGCAAAATTCCTAGAATGGAACGTTCAGTTGTCAGAATATCTAAAACTTCTTTTTGCGAAATTCATATAAATAAGAGAAAGACATCATTATTTTAAAGATGTTGACGAAATTTGTATAAATAAGAAGTTCATCTGTAGATAACATGCCGGAAAATATAGAACACACCCCATTGACATCCTGGAATCCCGAGATGAAAGCTCCATCCATTGACGATACCGCATATATTCACCCACAAGCAATTGTGATTGGAGATGTAACCATTGGAAAACGAGTAATGGTGTCCCCCTTTGTATCCATAAGGGCCGATGAAGGTAGCCCCATCCATATTGGCGACGATAGTAATGTTCAGGATGGAGTTATCATGCATGGCATGAAGACCATTGACGTTAAAGGAAATCCAATTAAAGCAAATTAGGTGAATGTGGAAGGTAGACCATATTCAGTATATGTAGGAGAAAGAGTTTCAATTGCTCACCAATCACAGATACACGGCCCGGCTGCAGTCTGTGATGATGCATTTCTCGCAATGCAGACACTGGTATTCAATGCAAATGTTGGCAAGGGCTCCGTACTTGAACCCAAATCGGGTGCCTTTGGCGTGGACATTCCGGAGAACAGGTATGTCCCCGCAGGAATGATGATCACCAAACAGGAAGATGCAGACGCTCTGCCAGAAATATTCGAAGGATATTTCTTTGAAAAGACCAACAGAGATGTAGTTTCCGTGAACATCGAGCTTGCTAAAGGATATAGGGAAAAGAGTGAAAAATAAAAAGGGATCAGCTTACGTAAGGATAACCTGCTGATATCCAGGCAGTAATACCACCTTGCATATTATAGACATCCGTATAACCGGCGTTAACAAGTGTTTTACTTGCTCTGACACTTCTTACCCCGGTACGGCAATAGACCAGAATTACCTCGTCCGCTGGAACTTCATCCAGCCGGGACCCCAATTGTGAGACTTCGATATTTACCGCACCTTCGAGATGGCCTGAATTGAACTCACTTTCCGTGCGCACATCCAGAAGGAAAACATCTCCCTCATCGAGCATATCTTTAGCCTCATGAACGGATACATCCGTATAGCTCACATCTACCCCATTTTTATTTGATACAAATTTATCATATCCAATAAATCCTAAAGCAATGCATGCAATCACCAGTAAGATCACCAGCATAGTGATATTATTTGAAAGAATGCTCATTTTACATCACCCCGGCAAAAGAAATCTCCTTCGAAACCAAACTGCTTGTAAACATAACATTCCCTGCAAAGACATTCCTTTTTTTCCGGAAGCGGGCGATCATTGCCGCGTGCACAGAACATATAACCATCTCCGGGGTATGAAGGACAACGTTTGCAGTTGCAAGCTTTTGAATGGTGAAAGGAGGGACATACTCCAAAATATTTCCCACCGGACATTCTTTCCCTGGTATCTGACATTCACAGCCCCTCACATATAGAGAACGCACTTAGTTTTCTTTAAGCTTCTTTTTCGCAACCAGTCCCAAATGGTCCTCATGGAACGGTGCAAGGTCGTGTTTCTTAATAACTTTGAATTGGGTATCGAAGTCCTTTTCCAGTTTGTTCACTTCCTCTTTGAAGACTTTGGAAGGATTCGCCACCGTATCGATACTTCTGGCCTTAATGGAAAGAAGCAGATGCCCATCTTCCTTAAGGAACTGCTCTGCATTCACCGCAGCTATCTGTGCCTGATTCGGCTGGGCAACATCCTGAAAGATCACATCGACCTGTTCAACGATATGAGCATAAAGCTTCGGCCGGGAGGCGTCTGCAAGTATTGGCACGATATTGGACCTTGTATCACATAGCTGGATGAGCTCCCGCATGGTACGTGGGGAGAACTCCACCGCATAGACGATACCATTGGGAAGCATATCTGAAACGTGGCTTACGGTGGTGCCTGATGCGGCTCCAAGATACAGGACCCGGGAATCACTTTTTATCGGCACCTTCATCTTCTTGATGACCATTGCCGCGAGTTTGCTCCTGCGGGCATCCCAGGCACGATATTCCTCACCTTCCGCCTCCAGCAGATTCTCACCATAGACGCTCGAACCGGGGTTGGCATTCTTTGTCGCCAATATCATCTTACCACCTTTTCGAACCTCGAATATGCCCTCTGATATCTCATTCACATCCATTTATCTCTCGCCTCCTTTATTTTTACCCTTGTATCCTTTGCCAGCGGGTTTTTGTTTAACGGGAGGCTTGGGATTGGCAGCTTTTATGGAATTCACCTTTTTCTCAAGGTTGACCTTTATCTCAGGATGCAATTCACCGGAATAAACATCCATGCGTGCTGCCAGACTTATCTTTGCAGCCAGCGCACGTGCGATCTTACCCCTCTGCCACCAGGGGGAGTTCTTGATCAGAGGATTATTGAATATTATACCGTGCTTTGGAGACGGCGCTCGCCCACGAAGATGTTTGAAAAGTGCCCTATTGGCACCCATGACCTGAACTGTGCTCGATGGTAATTGAGAAAGCCTTGCGAGGCCACCGGTCATGCTGATAAGCCGGGCACCGATAAGAGAACCCGCGATCAATGTAACGTTCGGTGCCATTTGTTCCATGTTCCTTACTATACTCGCTTCAATGCTGTGCCGACTGTCATAAAGCTCACATGCATTGGAAGCAAAGGTCCTGATAAGCGCCTCATCGGCAGAAGGAAGTTCAGAACCCATGGAAGAGGTTGCCTTTTCGAACATAGGATGTTCAGCAGGAACGTTGTTGCGTGAACCAAACTCGCTAACGAAACGTGAAAGCGGTTCAGAGCTTAGACCCAATTCCGGAAAATGCAGACCATACCATTCGGACAGACGCTCGGAAAGCACGTTGACAACATCATCGATATCATCCAGCGCCTCTACCGCCTGAATTATTTGCATATCCGGAGTATTTGTCCTCGATATCTGTAACTTCGCAGCACGAATTGACACATCTCTTAACAGAGAATTGTATTCCTCATCGTTTTCCACGAACCCGCATTCGATTGCCACTGCACGAATATCGAAACCACTGCCGGGAGAATATGCGACAACGTCCTTCTGGAGCAGAAGTTCCGCAAGCTCATCAACATCTTTGTTGAAAGGTTCACATTCACTAACACCATCGTCACCAATGGTCAGTATACCATACCAAGTAATGATCTTCAAATCAATCCTTCCATATCATTGCACCGGAATTGTTCGCTTTAGTAAGGACAACGGTGCCGCCCCCTGTCTCATCAAGGAAATGTTGCACTTCATCCCTTATTTGTTCAGCCATACGTCTGTTATCAATAAATCCAAATACCGCAGGACCAAAGGAGCTCATCCCTGCCCCGCATGTACCAAGGTCCTGCATAAGTTCCATAAGGTCCCTCACATCCTGTGATTGCAAAGCAACTTCACGCTTCTTGAAACCAACATTCTGCAAATGGTCCACTGCAAACCCGAAGTTTTCGATATCCCCTTCGAGTATAGCAGGCAACATCTGCATCAGCACCACATGACAGACTTCCTGCACCTCGCTCAAAGGTATAGGACATTCCTTTTTGAAAATATCGACCTCATGCGAATCATGTGCACCAACAGAATCAGGAATTGCGAGAATAATATCCCAATCCGGAAGATCATGCCTGAAAACGACAGGGGCAGGTTCTGCTTTGCTGGCAGAGGAAGGAGAGAAAGAACCTTTCTCACTGAACTTATGCCCGACATCCACAAGAAAACCACCGTTCTCAAAGGATGCAACTCCAATACCAGAAGTGCCACCCCTGCCAACTGCAATAGCAAGCTCCCTCACGGTCAGCCCGAGACCATAGAGTTCGTTCACTGCCGCTGCCGCACTCAACGCAGACTGTGTCCCGGAACCAAGACCCACATGGGCAGGCATATCTTCTTCGACATGTATGAGGACACCCTCGCCCTCAGGAAGAACAGCCTTTGCCGCTTCGACCATACGGTCTGCAAAACTGGAATTACCCGTCACTTCGACCCCATCCGCCTTTTCAGCAGAGAGCACAATATTGGGATGGTAAAGGGTTATCCCTATACCGCCATCTATTCTGCCGATCTCTGCATTCAGATCTATCAATGACAGATGCAATCTGGATGGAGACCTTATTTTGATCATGGTCGGTTATCTGTGTTCATATTATTAAATACTAACACCATTGAAAAATGAGGCTGTTAAGCCCCGGAAAGTTAACTGGAAGAATACCTGTTTTTCGCAAACCACCAGCCGGTCTTCAGCACCTTTACATTGAATATGAACATCAAAAGCGGAGGAATAAAAGAACCGATCCTGAAACGGATTGAACCTGACAGGTGTACATCGAACGCCTCTTCCATGAACACCGGATATAAAGAATAACTGAAACTTCGGGCCCTTCCCCGAGCTATGGAAGCCAGCGTATGTAGATAGCCACACAACATTCCCGTGTCAGCAGGATCAGGCAATCCATACGTAAGATCGAATGCGAGATCCCTTATGTGTAACTGAAAAAGAAGACCCTTCATCAAATGGAGGAACTGCCCCTTTATAGCATACCCTTTCCTTGCCATTTCATACGTATTTTTCAGAGGATGATCTGTGTCCTCTTTTGTAGTGTTCTCCTTTGTAGTGTTCTCCTTTGTAGTGTTCTCCTTTGTAGTGTCCACCTTTGTAGTGTCCACCTTTGTAGTGTCCACCTTTGTAGTGCCCTCCTCTGTCGAAGTTGTGCTATTCGTAACAGGAACCTCTTTTGCATCGGGCTGACCTGAAAAACTGTAAGACAGGAACATCCACTTCAAACTGACATTGCTTCGGACCCCGGAAAGATCACCATTAACATCAAATGCTACAGCTATAGGTGCCAGCAGGATCAGTGCCAGCAAGAAGATAATGATCAGAACTATTACGTAAAGGAAGAACATCAGTTCCAAACTATCACTTGCCGATAAAAGAAAAAGGAAGTTTATTCAGCATCCTCAGATGCATCCTTATTTTTATCGTCCTTTTTCATTTTGCCTTTTACAGACCTTATCTTTTCGTAAACCCCAGGAACTGCATCGAGAAGTTTGCCAAGATCACTATTTCCGGCAAGTGTCATCAGCCTTACACCTTCATCGGAGATCACTAGAAAAGCAACTGGTTCGATCTTAGCACCGCCACCACCGCCACCTCCGAAACCGGATTCAACGCCATTTTTGGAGCCTTCACCCCCACCGCTTCCAAACCCAAAGGAAACCTTAGTGATAGGAAGGATGGTTTTATCCCCGGCAATGACCGGCTCCCCAACAACTGTTTTAGCACTTACCAGACGTTCAAGTTCACTGGTAACCTCTTTCATAACATCTTCAAGACCCATATATAAACCCCCATATTAGTTCTGAGAACGCACATATTCAAATGAAAGATAACTATGAATATCTATGTTGATGAACAGTTAAAAAATTAGCCCCATGAGAAGGGAATAGAACAGAACCGAAGTTACTGTTCTTCGTTATCCATAAAGAAGTTCATGAGCGAATACTTCACTTTTTCAGGATCAACATCCACGAACTCACTACTCTCTGCCGGCGGGAACACTTCAAATACCGAGAACTTACCAAACCTCTTCTTTGAATCCGTGAGGAACCTGCCATCGAGAAGGATGCGAGCACCATAGTCGGTCGGAGAACGTACCACGCGACCCATTGCCTGTCTGATCTTACGGATCGTTGGGACCTGGATTGCAAACTCCCAGCCTGCACCATAGCCGAAGACATGGTCATACGCAGACTCCACTGCATTCATCCTGTCATTGAGTGCAGGATAGCCAACCCCCACAATTATAACTGTGCGGCCACGTCCGTCCCTATAATCAATTCCTTCGCTCAATGTACCCCACAGATATGAGAGCAACACTGCTTTGCCGTCGTCCTCTCCTATTGCGAAGAACTCTTCCCGCACATCCTGTGACGATACGCCCACCTCATCAAGGAATACCGGCACATTGACAAGGGGTTCGATCTTTGAATAATATCGCTTGGCCTCAAATGCACTCTGGAAAAAGAGAATGACATTACCCTTTGAATGTTCTATAGAATCCAGAAGGACCTGTTCCAGAAGTTCAGTTACATGCCTATCATCACGGTTCTTGGCAAAGAGCGGAGGAATAGATACTGCTATCGAAAGCCTTTTTTCCTCAGGGAAGGAGGTCCCGTAGGACATCTCACACGTATCCCTCGTGATACCCAGGGTCTTCTTCACCATTTCGAAAGGATGAAGCGTTGCTGACATGAGGATCACCGAGAATAGAGAATTGAAAAGCGGTTCGGTCACGTTTTTCGGGATACATGTGAAAAGCTCGATGCGCCCGTATATATCATCGTTCATATCCCTGCGGACGTTCAAAATGGGATAGTAGTTCAGATTGTGGGATAGTTCGATATAAACTGAAATGAAATCCGCAACAGACCTGATATGTGAACGTTTCATGATACTGCTCAGGCCTTTTTTGTATTGGTCCCGATATGTCTCGTCCAGTTTGGCACCAAGCGCACTTGCTTCTGAAAGTAATATCTGTATATCGTCCTTCTCACCAAAATCTCCCTTGGCCTGACGGAGGAACTTACCACGAACAATGTCATTGCGTTCATAAGGATCGCTTATGCGCATATCATACCAGTTCTTTCTGACACGTTCACGTTCACCGAACTTGAACCTTGAATTGTAGGTCTCCGAGATCACATCAAGGAAGATCTTAAAAATATCGTGTATATTATTATCTGCCAGAAGGTCACTGTTAGCTTCGAGTTCGACCATTGCTTTTTCAATTGAATGTTCGGTAAGGGATAACGAGGAATGCGACCTTGCGGCGGATTCGAGATTATGGGCCTCATCGAAAATTACAATGGTCTCCTGGGGCTCCTTTTCGATCCAACCCAGCACCGTTGAGAAAATATCCGGATTCAGAACATGATGGTAATTGCATATCAGCAGATCTGCGTGCTTTAACTCCCTTTTCACCAGCTCATACCCACACATGCCATCCTTGATAGCATGATCATTGATCTCCTCAGGAGAGCGTACTTCTTTGTAAAGCCATCCTCTGAACTTTTCACTATCTGAGCGTAGAACCTCATAAAGGTCATTGCACGAGCGATCACGAAGGCCTCTTGCCTTTTCTTCCACAGCATCGATCTCTTTTGACAATTCATCCCTAAGTGTCACAAATGCCGGGTCGTGGGACTTTTTATAACTGTCACGTGCAGAGTTCAGTTCCTGCCTTTTAAGATAGATCTCTCGCTCCGCCTCCATCAGTTCAAAGGTGTTCTCTCTTTTAACGGAACATTCCTCATAATCAGCTTCCTGGGGGCACATCGTGGTCTTGCCTTTTATGACCGCGACCTTGACATCCTGAATCTTTTTTATGTCACGTGCCTCATTGATGAACTGTACCATTTGCTGATGTACATTGGTAGCGATAATGACGGTCTTGCCTAACATTTTACCAACATGAAGTGCCGGAACAAGTGCACTAAGTGTTTTACCGGTCCCGCAGGCTCCTTCGAACAGCACTAACTGTTGCTGCATAAGGGCACTGTGAATACGGTCCATTGCTTCCTGTTGATTAGGATAGCATGAATTTTGCGTAAAATATTTCATGAATGCAGGCTTGTCGCTCATCGCGTTCCCTATGATGTTACCATACTTTAATAGTATTGATAAAAATTATTCGAAAGGTCTCACATTCCCAACATCTTCACAGATCACACGATCTGTCAAACTATCGAATATTTTTACAGTCACAATTCGCCCTTCCTTGAAACCGTAATTGTTAGAAGTATCGAAATAGCCATCTACACTGACATGAACAGTGGAAGCATCTGTACCATTTATACTATCATCCCCATTCAACACCAGAATCTCCCCTGCCGACCACAGACCATCATCTATACAGGGATTATTGCTAATATATGTAAAGCACGAACCTTCCGGAGTAAGGTCAAAATATTTCGCAGTAAGTTGCCCATATACCTTGAAACCACCATTCCCGACCTGACCGACATAACTGCTACCCTCACCACTGAGAACCACAAAGGTAGAATCAAGATCAAGAGAGTCACCACCCTTGTGTTCAAGTATAACGAAATTCTCTTTATACTGCACTGCATTCGGAACCCCACCCACAGCATCGTTCACTTCGATCATCGCCACAGGAGTGGAAGACGACAGAGATAGAATCGAACCGGTGCTTACAACAGTTGTTGCCACTGCGCCTGCAAGGAGAACTGTCAAGATTAACAACAGAACTGCTCCAATTACAGGTGCCACTGCATTATTATTTTTTATAATCGCCACCACATAATCCACCAAACAGCAGACATCTTGAATATATTAAATGGTTTCGTCAAAAAATAATATTACAATAATAATTTGTCTGCAGACACCTTATTTGAATGAACTGTGAGATGGAGACTGTTTTCACATAAACCAAACACTGACACATAGTAGAGAACAAATATAAATTACAAGGAGAAGCGCATTTGTTCAAAAAATAGAAACTTTTTTGGATAATCGATACCTTTTTATCTAACTTATTTAATGGGTATATTGCAAATTTTGCACTCATATAATTAGATCCAAATTTAATAGGAGAAATGAACAATGGTAGCAGTAATTAACAGAGAAGAATGTGTAGGATGCGGAGCATGTGTAGACGATTGCCCATCTGAAGCGATCTCAATGGACGGAGAGAACATCGCTGTCGTGAGCGCTGACGACTGTATTGACTGTGGTGTATGTGTGGACAGTTGTCCAACAGATGCTATCACAATGGAATAAGCTTACTTATTCCATACTATTTTTATTTTTCATATTGACAAGTTCCTTTGACACCAACATAAAGACCTAGCTATGCTTCGATCTTCCACAGAGTGCCAATAGATTTAAACTATTGACAGCATTATGATGAAAGATCACCATGCTAATCGTATTATCAGTAGGCGGGTCCATACTCGCAAAAGATCTTGACCCCAAGCATTTTACCGCATATGCTTCAGCATTGAAAGAACTGGCAAATAAACATCAGATAGTGGTAGTGACTGGTGGCGGTGTTGCTGCAAGGAGCTATATTGATGTTGCCCGAGGTGTGGGAGCCAATGAAGTTGTATGTGATTTCATTGGAATAGACATCACGCGCTTAAATGCACAACTTCTTATCGCTGCACTTGGAAGCACTGCATATCCAGAACCACCGACCACATATAAGGAAGCAGAATCTGCCCTTGCATCAGGAAAGATCGTTGTGATGGGAGGAGTGATACCCGGTCAGACCACTGATGCCGTATCAGCCATCCTTGCAGAATACCTGAACGCAGATATGATGGTAATTGCAACATCTGTTGACGGAGTCTATTCAAGTGACCCCAGAGAAGACCCCGAAGCCAAGAAATTTGATGTGATGACTGCAAAGGAACTTGTCGGCATTGTGATCTCAACAGAGATGAAAGCAGGCTCCAAGTCCCCGGTAGACCCTCTTGCCTCAAAGATCATCGAACGCTGTAATATCGACACCATCATCATGGATGGAACCGACCCACAAGACGTTCTTGAGGTCGTGCTCCAGGAAGCTGTCAAAACCGAAAAAGTAACAGGCGTTCGTCTGGGAACACGCATAATTGGATAAAAGGAGAAATACACTCTTTTAATCTTAAATATTTTTTATAGAATATACAAGATCAAAGTATGGTTTCTGGGTTGGTATTTTTTTGGAAATATATTTATAGAATAGAATGATACAATGTATATTATATATATATGCCTAATTAATATACAATCATAATTACAACAGTCCGTGAAAAAAATGGCGGGATTAAATAATACTCTGAAGAAGCTCACCAACGGAATTCTTCGAAAAAAAGGTAGCAGCGAAATTGAAGGGTCACCTTTTGGAGCACAAGCTTCTCCATTTGGTGCACCTGGCTCCCCTTTTGCAACAGACTCTCCTAATTTTGGTGATGCAAATAATTCTCCCGGTGGAACACCATCGGGACCATCCTCAGCTCCGCCTTTCGGACCTCCGGGTATGAACGCGAACGAATCAGCATCACAAGCTCCGGCAGTTGATGACAAACGTGTGGATGAGAACGCGGACAAAATAAAGGCACTCGAGAGCAAACTGTCAAAGATAGATGTGGCTATCTCATCTGTACAGAGAGAGAACCAGGACGTCAAGACAACTGTTGAGAAAATAGACCAGAGTGTGCTTGAACTATTATCATTGTACGAGATCGTTTCAAATCAGGTCAATCCATTCGTAGGTGATGAACAGAACAGTACTGCAACCATCGAGCGATTTGACAAAACTGAAAAGAGGGTATCGGAAGTAGCTGATTTTACCCTGATGCTCAAAAACGAGATAGCGGCCCTTCACCAAAGCGTGAAAATGCCTGGAGTTTCTGTTGAGACAGAAGCCAAGATGACGGACATCGAAACGAAGATGGATGTCTTTGCGGATGCGCTTATAGCATTACAGGAAAATATCAATGATATTTCAGTGAACCTCAGGGACTTTTCAGAAAGCTCCCACCAGATGGAAGCGAACATCGTTGATATGGCACAGACCACAACCATGTTTTCAGAAAGGATAGAAGAGCTTGAGAAACTTGACCTTTCTGAGTTGGAAAGTAAACTGGAACAAGCGTTTCTCGAAAGAGCACAGCAATCCTCAAACCCCAATCGATCCCAAAACACCGGATATGATAACTGGAACAATGGAAATGAGGGGAACTCTGAAAGGATCCCACTGGTCCGCTTGGAATCCATCAAAAAGGATCCCATGAGCGTAGTCATTCTGCTAAACTGGATAGAGTTCCTGATGGAGCGGGTCGGCAGAAATAACCTCATGGACGCTCTTGATTATTACGTTGATATCGAATGGATAAGTGATGAGGTCCGATTCGAGATAATGGCATATGCCAGAGGAATTGATTATTATGTGGAAAAACCCACATGGAGACTTTTACCGGAAGACCACACCAAATCACTTCTTTTCATCGAACGGCTTTGTGGGCGTAAGATAGACAGGACCATGCTCAGCATGACCGACAGAGAAATGGCAAAGGTGAAACACGGATTGGAGGAACTTTATGGGATTTGAGACTACGGTTGTCATCTCCATATTCTTCATATCCGCCCTTGTTCTTGGAACACACTCCTATGCTGTGATGAGCACTTCAAACGATATTGTTACTGATGCTGAAGACGTGAAATATAATATGCAATATCAGAAGCTTAACAGCGCAATTGAGATAGATTCAATGATATTGGACAATACGAGCTCAACTTTGAATCTAACCATTACAAACAATGGAAATATTGTACTTGATTCTGATGAAATGAGCATCCTCTTAGACGGAAGAGTGATCAGCTACACATATACCCCTAACACTGAAAAATGGTATCCAGATGAAACAAAGATATTTTCAGTAGAGGATGACTCTGGAGACACCGAAAAAAGAGTGAAAGTTGTGACAGATATTGGCATAATTGCATATAAATGTGATCATCCGGACATAGCCACATAAGTTAAAGATAAGTAATCGGATTTTTTACTCCCATCCTTAAGGTGTATAAATGGCATTCACAAAAAAATCACATCTTTGCACTTTTGCTGATGATAGAAGAGCAGAGACTGCAATTACGCACATGATCTTTTTCATAACTGCGATACTGATAGCCATGACAGTTGTAGCGATAATGACATCCAATGTTCAATCCCTTACAAGTGCAACTGCATCAAACAGTAAGGTGTTGTCCGAACAGCTAAAAACGGACATTACGATCATAAGTGATCCTGAACTGATACCTTATGACACCGACACAAAGCAATACACATTCTATGCCAAGAACACCGGAAGGACCGAACTTGATACTGAATATATGGATATCTTCGTCGATGGACTATATAAATATCCCGATGAGCTCGATATTTCACTGTTCGACCAGGACGTACTTTGGCGACCTGGGTATCTGCTTATGATCAATGTCACGGTCACTGAACCATTAAGTAATGGAGACCATCGACTGCTTATAGCCGCAGAGAACGGCAAGTCAGATTCAATGGATTTCAGGATATAAGAGAGGGAAAAATGTCAACAGTTTATTCTTTTGAGATCCAGAGTGATGAATTAAACGACAAACTTGGAGGAGGATTCCCAAAAGGATCCCTTGTAGTTATCGAAGGCGGCAGTGGTGGTGGAAAAAGTACCATATGCCAGCGTATAACATACGGCCTGATAGAAAAAGATACGAGTGTCACATTCATCTCGACCCAACTAACAACAAAGGGATACATCAACCAGATGTATTCACTTAATTACGCCATAGCATCACATCTTTTGAAAGGAAGACTACTCTACATTCCGGTCATGCCATTGGTACAGTCTGCAAAATCGAGAATTGATTTCATTGAAAGGCTGATGGGTGCAAAAGAACTTTTCGAAAAGGATGTAATCGTAATAGACACGATATCCTCACTAATAAAGTACAGCGCAAATACTGAAAAAAGCCTGGAACTCATCTCATTTTTCAAAAAGCTCAACGGGATGGGAAAGGTCATTATACTGACAATAGAACCAAGTGAACTTGGAGAAGATATCGCATCCATGTTCCGCTCATCCTGTGATGTCTACATGACATTAAAATCGAAAGCATTGGGTGCTGAAGTAAAACGTAAGGTAGTTGTGAACAAGTTCACTGGTGCAAAAGGACCTGTTGGGCAGATGATAGGCTTTAGGATAGAACCAAAGGTCGGGCTTGTAGTGGAAATTGCATCTGTAGGCTGAGGCCATGAATAGAGGTGTTTTAAGTGGAACCTGAGTATCAGAAAGCATTACAAAGAAACCCACATCTTGGGGTATATATCAAAGACTTTGTAAACAGAACAGGACATCAACCGGAATTTGTTGCTGGTCTCTCAAAGGAACTGCAGGACGAAGAATATGTCAACGTAATTTTTCCCGTTGGAGACCCGGTCTTTATTCATATTTATGGAACTCCGGAAATGGGAGAGATAGGATACTATTCTATTGAACCCTTACTTAACGATCTTGAAAAAAAGAAGTATGGTGCAATAATGGACCTGATCCTTGAAAGATCGGCAAACGAACCGGTCCCTAAGGACGAGGAAGAACTTAAAGAACTTATTGTCAAACTTTTGAATAGTGCGATCAATGTTGGTGCAGGTGGTCAGATCGATGAAGAAAAAGTGAACATCATCGAAAAAATACTGCCAAAAACGAAAACCATACCTGTAACACAACAGGAACTCAACAATCTCCAGTATCACATCGAAAGGAACATTATCGGATCCGGCCCAATTGAACCGATAATCAGAGATCCATATCTTGAAGATATTCATAGCATTGGAATAGTCGGTGTTTTTATCGTACATAAGATATTTGGAATGATGAAGACAGACCTTTCCTTCGGAGACGAGGCAGGCCTTGACCAATGGCTCAGGAGCATGAGTGAAAGGATAGGAAGACCCGTCAGTGATGCAAAACCAATTGCTGATGGTGCACTGCCGGATGGATCCCGTATAAACATCATTTACAGTCTTGATGTCAGTAAGCGTGGTAGTAGTTTTACCATGCGTAAGTTCAGTGAAGTTCCTGTAAGTATCATAGAACTTATCATGTGGGGAGCACTCAGTTCTGAAATGGCCGCTTACATGTGGATGTGTCTTGAGAATGGAATGAGCATATTCTTTAGTGGTGAGACCGCCAGTGGAAAGACCACTATGCTTAATGCTTGCCTTCCTTTCGTCAACCCTACTTCTAAGATATTCACAGCAGAAGATACAGCTGAGGTCCAGCCCCCTCACCCAGTATGGCAGCAGTTGATAACACGTGAGGATGGACCACCCGAATCGAGAGTTGACACTTTCGCACTTCTAAAAGCAGCTCTAAGGTCCAGACCTAACTATATTATCGTTGGTGAAATTCGTGGTGCAGAAGGAGCAGTAGCTTTCCAGGGTATGCAGACAGGTCACCCGGTATTGGCTACCTTCCACGCATCTGCAGTAACAAAGATGATACAACGTCTAACAGGTGACCCCATAAACGTTCCTGTCACCTTCATCGATAACCTCAATGTTGCAATGATATTGTCCGCTGTATATCGAAAAGGAAAATTCCTCAGACGGTGTCTCGCAGTTGAAGAAATAGAAGGATACTACGAAGATGCTGGCGGTGTGGTTACAAGAGCTGTATTCCAGTGGGATCCGGAAACCGATTCCCATACCTTTAGAGGATTGAACAACAGTTTCATTCTTGAGAACAAGATAGCTACACAGCTCGGATATGAAGATAAAAGAGAGATTTACAAGGACCTGATGTTAAGGGCAAGGATACTGGACGAAATGAAAGAGAGAGGCATCAAGGATTATTACGATGTACTCGAGATCATCGTGAACTTCTATAGACATGGTATTGATGGATTACCATTTGCAGTATGAGGCATAGAAATGGATTTTCTAAAGGCATTCAATGCAATGGAAATGAACCCTAAGGACTATGCAAGGAAAATTGCAGCTCCAGTAGTAGCTTTTGGATTTATATTCTCAATTGTAATTTATGCATTGTTGCCTGGTCTTTTCACAGGGTACACAGCGTTGCTTCCGGCACTTCTCCCTGTGATCTGTATAATTTTTGTGTTCTATTACCCATTCTCCATACTTGGAGGGAAAGCCTCCGAAATAGACAACAATATGCACTATTACATTACACATATGGGTGTAATCTCAACCGCGGAAACACCAAGACTTGATATAATCAAGATAGTTTCCCAGAATGAGAGTTATGGATTCCTTGCAAAGGAAAGTGAGAAGATATATGACCTGGTCACGGTATGGAACATGAGCTTGGCTGATGCATGCCGTTTTGGATCGAAAAGAACACCATCTATCCTTTATGAGGACTTCCTTGACAGATTAGCACACGGACTTCAGTCAGGAGAAGATATACAATCATTCCTTAAAGCCGAACAGAACGTTGTAATGAATGAATACGAAGCAATGTATGACAGTTCCCTCTACGCTGTAGAAGTTATCAAAGAACTGTTCATATCACTTATCATGGCGTTGATATTCCTTGCCTCCTTTGCAATAATCATGCCGGTCATAACCGGAATGGATGTAATGATGCTAATGGCAATAGTTGTTGTTGTTTTCATTGGTACTGACATGGTGATGATATTATTTACAAGATCAAAGGTGCCAAATGATCCTATCTGGCAACAGACAAAGATATTGACAAAATCAAAGATCAAACTTTACCAGTCGATCCCGATATCAATTGCAGGATGTATCGTTGCAGCTATTGCAGTCATCTTATATGGGAAGCTTGACCTGCCGATCGCTGTTGCCGTGGTGCTAACCCCTCTTTTCTATATGGGCCATGTTGCATCAGATATAGAAAAGAATATCAAAAGAAAAGATGAGAACTATCCATCCCTTATACGTTCTCTCGGAAGTTCCGCGGGTGCAAGAGGCGGACTCATAGATGACGCACTCAAAGCCCTGCGAATACATGATTTTGGTCCCCTTACAAAAGATGTGGACTCATTGTACAAAAGATTGAATACACGCGTGGATAAGACAAAATCATGGAACTTCTTTGCAGCCAATACAGGAAGTAATCTTATACAGCGATTCAGTGGCATGTTCGTTGAAGCCACTAACCTCGGCGGAAAACCGGAGGTCATCGGGGATATGATAGCCAACAACTTCCACCGTATTGTGAGTCTGAGAAAAAGGAGATACCAATCCGCATCAAGCCTTGTGGGAGTACTTTACGGACTTACAGGTGGCATAGGATTCACACTTTATATTTCGGTCGGAGTGGTCGATCTAATGCAGGACATGTTCTCAACGATGTCCATGCCTGAGAATATGAACATGGGCATGGTCATAAACCCGGACATAGGTAACATAGATGTACTCTCCGCAATGATATTGCTCATTATGGTATCACATTCGCTCATGTCAGCCCTCCTCTTACGCTTCGTTGATGGTGGACACATCCTAAGAGCATCAAAGGACTTTGTAATAATGGTCTGGGTATCAGCATTCAGTGCAGTCATCACAATTTCAGGAGTGGGAGCCTTGTTAGGAACATCCTGAGAGGAATTTCAAAAAATACGAACCCCTTGGAAATAAGGGGTTATAATTCTATTTTTCAGAGATTGTTCCGAACGTGATCAGCCATCACTTTACCTACATCGGAAGTACTGGAGCTGCCACCAAGGTCAGGAGTGGTAATGTTCTCCTTTATACTGAATTCTACTGCACTCTCTACCAGAGCCGCTTCCCTTTCGTAGCCCATCCATTCAAGCATCATCTTCATACTGAGGATAGCTGCAATTGGATT
>JAIORJ010000124.1 GCA_021108185.1 Methanococcoides sp.
GGGATAGAAATAAAGGGCTACCCATTTTCCTTTAAGCTCCTCCAAAGAGATCTCATTGCCTTCTGAATCCGGTAGACAAAGATTTGGGGCCTTTTCCCCTGCAGAAAGTGATGTTTTAGCCATTTTTGTACCTCACATTTATTTTAGGCATCCATCTACAAAAAACCATCTACGAATAAAATGATCCATTTATAATATATGCTTCACATTAGCCCTTTCTTAAAGAATCCACAGGATCAAGCTTTGAAGCTTTATTTGCAGGATAAACACCTGCTATCAGCCCTACGCCAACTGCTATGCCAACGCCCAGAACGAAAAGGTACATGGGGAAAATGTAAGGCAGACCAAGGATGGTCACTGCAGCATAAGAGCCGACTAACCCTAAGATCGTCCCCAAGATCCCCCCTATTAGCCCAAGTATGATCGATTCGGTGATAAAAAGGGAAAGGATATTGGACCTCGTATAGCCCAGTGACCTTAAAAGACCGATCTCTTTTGTCCTCTCGGTAACTGTCACAAGCATAATGTTCATGATCCCAATAGAACCGACTATCAATGAGATAAGTGCAACTGAGATAAAAAGAGAAGTAAGGCCAGTTGAGAGCTCGTCAAGCTGATCAAGAATGTCAGCCTGATTGAATATGGTATAGGGTTTTACATCCTCATTATCAAGCTCCCTTTCAGAAACTCCCAGACTTCTGGCGATCTTCTTATCGATCTCATCCGAAACAGAACGTACCGACTCAGCATCTTCAACTGTTATTGAAAAGCCCCCATAATCGTCAATTCCCAGCATCTCGTTCATCGTATCTATGGGAATGAATATCCTGACATCGGATTCGGCCCCGGTCTGTATAAAAGTAGTATCCGGACTATCAATGATACCAATTACTTTGAAACTGTGTTCTACAGGTGTACCATCCCTGCGTATGAACTCGATATCAATGGAATTGCGATAAGATATCTTCTGGTCGAACTTTTCATATGCAACATCTGAACCCAATATAGCAGTATACTTATCCTGGTCCGAAAAGAAATTCCCAACCTCCAACTGTATATTGCCGATCTTTTCATAATCAGCCGAGGTCCCTTGTATATCGATCTGTCGGATCGTACTGATATACGTAACACCCGCCAATTGCTGCCTAATAGGCGAAACACCTTCGACCTTTGGAGTGTTCCTTATAGCTTCAAGCTGATTGTCATAGAATAGATTGATATCCTCACTATAGATGACAATGAAGTTCGAACCCTGAGACCCAAGCTCATCAACAAAGAACTGATTAAAACTGGCACCAAGAGATACATTTGCAACAACAGCAGCTATCCCTATGATGATACCAAGAGTCGTTAGTGCAGATCGCAGCTTGTAGCTACTGATACTACCGATCGATAGATGTAGAGCCTGTGAGAACTTCAGCATAACGGAGCACCTCTTTCATTCATAGGTCAATGATTCCCCCGGGTCCATTTTAGCCGCTTTATTGGCAGGATACACACCTGCTACCACCCCAACGAAAAGGGCGATCCCAAATCCCAGGAAGATAAGAGAGATCGGGAATACGAACGGTACATCTATGTACTGATTTACGAAGTAAGAAGCTATAACTCCCAGGATAACACCAAAGAGACCACCTAAAAAACCAATGATGGCTGCCTCTACAATAAAAAGTGTTAGAATATCCCTGTAAGTGAATCCCAGAGATTTAAGGATGCCAATCTCTTTTGTCCTTTCAGTGACCGTCACGAGCATGATATTAGTGATACCAATGGAACCAACAAGAAGGGCTATCAGTGCAATAACTGTCAATATCGAGGTGAGTGCAGTGGAGATCTGGTTGAGCTGTTCAAGAATATCCTGCTGGCTGAAGATCACATAAGGTTTTGCGTCCTCATTATCGAGATCACGGCTGGGGACACCAACAGATCTTGCAAGGTTCTCATCGATCTCATCAGTAACGGTTTCAAGGACTTCAAGGCTCTCAGCTTTTATGAAAAAAAAACCAATATCATTTACACCCTGCATCTCCTGCATCACATCCAGGGGAATAAATACCCTGAACCTTGGATCGAGCTCAGGGGCAACATAAGTAGCATCCGGGTCCTGAACTATACCCTTCACAGTGAACTTGTGGGTGCTTACAGTACCATCGATATTATTAATGGAAATATTGATGGAGTTCTTTACAGAAAGGTTCCTTTCAAATTTATCATATGCTATATCCGAACCTATCACAGCAACGAATTGGTCCTGATCAGTGAGGAACTGACCTTTTTCCATGACAATATTCCCAACTTCCCCATATTCGGAACGGACACCATTTATTGTGGCACTTCGACTCGAAGATTGATACGTGACAGTACCTATTTGTCCATTAACAGGCGATACCGCCTCAACACCCTGCGTGTTCCTTACAACTTCAAGCTGGTTATCATGGAAGACATTGTTCTTTTGCGTAAAAACAACAATGAAATTAGAGCCTACAGCTCCAATGTTATCTTCAAAGCTCTGACTAAACCCCACGCCCAATGAAATGTTCACAATGACAGCAGCCACACCTATGATAATACCAAGCGTGGTCAAGGCAGAGCGTATTTTAGCACTGCGTATGCTTCCAAGTGCGATCTTCACAGCGTGTGAGAGCTTTACCATGATCTCAGCTTTCCATTGATATCCTTAGACCTTTCTTGCGGTACAAGTAATAAGCAGCAACTACAATGACACCTCCAATCACCAGGATGAACAGTGTAGTGTGATCATTATCCTCCCCCACATGTTTCAATGTAAGAACACGTGTCCCAACAACTTCGTCGTGTTCATTCAGACCATTCCTGTAATTCGTATTGATAGTAAGATTCACCGGACCGGTACTATCGGGATCTTCTGCCTGTGCTTCGATCTCAATGGTAAAAAGTTCGTCCGAGTCCATGGAACCAACGAAATATTCCTGTGGAAGGAACTCCACACCATCTGCTTCAAGTTCTACCAGCACAGAAGATAGTGCATTCGGATGGATGTTCGCAACATCGAACTCCAGGTTCGCCTTACCATTCTCCAGAACAAGAGGCATGGAAGGAATTACCCTCACTGAAGAAGATTCCACGACGACAGGCACCATCCAGTTATTATTGAATGAGTGGGAGTTGCCGATCATGACAAGATCAAGGAAATAAGTGCCATCTTCTATGGAATCACTGACCTTGATGTTGTAAGTGACCTGCACGAAATCTCCCTGTCCGAGGACACCCTTACCTTCATAAGGCTGACTGGTCACGGTGATCATATCAGTACCTATGAGTGTTGCGGATTGTACCCTTGCAAAAGTATCGTAGTCCACATCATCAATAAGGATCGTACTCTGTTGGGCAGTATTTTTCAGGGTAAAGCTCACACTACCCTCATCCCCCGGCATAAATACCTCAGGAGAAGCGATGATATTAGAGAGCCCTACAGTGCCTTTACTATCAAAAGTGGTGGAGCCTACTTTGATATCAAAAGTGCTTTTTTGCCAGGAGGCTTCGTCACTCGAACGATATAGTATGTCAAAACTTCCCGTACCTGCCTTTGCACCATCGTCCACATAAAGACGGTACTCATGAATAGCAGTCCTGTCAGGAGGTAATATGCCGAAATTCTTCATGGCATTGCTTTCTGAATCCAGTGATAAAGGATAATCAGGTTCGATCTTTATTGTAACATCTTCAGCAGTCCCAGATGCAAAATTCTCAATTTTTATCCATACATCCACGTAAGCACCTATTTCTGCAGGATAAGGATCGTACCTCAAGAGGTCCGCCCTTAATGTACTGCTGGAAGATTCTGCACCACCAAGTATGGGAGCTAAAGCAACAAAAAATACCATTAACAATACCAGAATTCCGATTGGTCTTTTATAGTTTTTCACAATATACTCCACCCTTCTATCAATTCGTAACATCAGTACGGTCTTCGATATATCCGTCTTTCAGGTTTATCACCCTGTCAGCATATACTTTTGCAAGATTTGGATCATGCGTGATCATTATAACAGTACGTCCTTTTTTGTTGAGCTCGGTGAACAGGTCCATTATCTCTTTACCGGTTTTTGAATCAAGGTTTCCGGTAGGTTCATCAGCCAGTATAAGGGAAGGGTCATTGATCAGAGAACGTGCGACAGCCACCCTCTGAGATTGACCACCTGAAAGTTCAGTTGGACGGTAATTCATTCGATCTTCCAACCCCACCAATTCCAGAAGCTCCTTTGCACGTTTTCGATTATCAACACCTGGCCTGCTATTGGCATATGTCGGAAGTTCCACATTCTCAAGTGCTGTCAGCCTCGGAACAAGATTGAAGCTCTGGAACACAAAACCAATTTCCAGCCCCCGGAGTCTTGCCAGGTCATCATCAGAAATAGTGCTCACATCAGTTCCCATTAATGAAACACTGCCACATGTGGGTCTATCCAGACAACCTATAAGGTTCATAAGTGTACTTTTACCTGAACCCGAAGGACCCATAATAGCTACAAATTCTCCTTTTTTAACAATCAGGTTCACATTTTTAAGAACCGGGACCATCATATCACCTACCTGATAAGAACGACAAACATCATTCGCCCTTACAACAGCAGGGTCATCATTGTCCGAGTTCGGGATAGTTTTCAAATAGTCACCTCTAAAGGACCATAAATAGCTCAATGTTGTAAATAGATAACATAATTTTACATCGGTATAAACGAGGGTTGTCCACAAAAATAACTTAATCGAAATATTGAGTCTCTGCTTATTTAAGGGTTAGCATATATCGTAAACATTGACCCCCTGAGTAGTCATTTTAATGACATATATAAAGCCGAACCTTTATTAACCCAAAAGACCAACATTTAACAGCAAATTCCGTCAACAGTAATGGAGATCAACTATGGGGATAATCGACAAGAATCAAAACATCATAAGCGAAATAATTGGATTCGTATTCTTACTTTCTGCTTTGAACAATCTATTTGGAATTGGCATACCCTACATTTCGAACAGTAACATAACATATTTTCAGTCGTTCATCCTGATGATACTTGGTATCTACCTGATGGGATACAAAAGGATCCCAAGGGAGCTTGCACCCAGATTAAGAAAACAGTGAACGAGTTTTTTACCTTTTGGTCCAGCGGACCTATACTATAAATAAACAAAAGGCAGGGAAGTTATTTCCTGCCAATGAAAAAATAAGCTACTGCACCAAAGATTCCGAAGAAAAGTGCAAGCATCACCCCCACCAAATAAATTGATACTTTAGCAAAAAGGTCACGTGTTGCTAAAAATTAGTGCCATATTCTTTCTTTAAGGACCCTTACCTTTCTGCAAATTTCACAAGAAGCAATTTTTGAAAAAGAATATTAACTATCATATACAAATTATCAATACAGAATGGAGGGATGAACTTGCCAAATAATAAATTAGAACGTATTCATTCGGATAGTGCATCAACTTGCAAACTATGCCAGATAGAAATGGATAGTATCCATGAACGTTTAGATATGAAAATGGAAGAGATAGACATTCTGGACACACCCAGACGCTCATTCTCAGTTCATTTCCCGGTACGTATGGATTCCGGAAAAACAAAGATGTTCATCGGTCACCGAGTTCAGTACAACGATGCCAGGGGTCCCACCAAAGGAGGGATACGATATCATCCTGAACTTACCGTCGAATATCTTCAGAACCTTGCATTCCTCATGGCGATCAAATGTGCTTTAGTGGAGATCCCTTTCGGAGGTGCAAAAGGAGGGATAGTCGTAAACACAAAGGAGCTTAGCAGGGGAGAGCTCGAACGGGTCACACGCGCCTATATCCGTGAAATGTCCGACTATATTGGTCCATTTAAGGACATACCCGCACCAGACGTCTATACCGATGAACAGGTAATGGTGTGGATAATGGACGAATTCGAAAGGATAAAGGGAGAACATGTCCCATCCATCGTAACAGGAAAACCATTAGCCCTCGGTGGCAGCAAAGTGAGAAAGTATTCAACAGCCCTTGGGGGCGTCTATATCCTCGAAGCAGCCCTTAACGAACTGGGCATTACAGGATCGGACATCAAAATCGCAGTACAGGGATTTGGAAATGTAGGCAAGAACGCAGCCCGTATCCTCCATGAAAAAGGATACAAAGTATGTGCGGTCAGTGATTCAACTAGCGGGATATTAAATGAAAAAGGACTTGACATCCCAGCTGTTATCGAACACAAATCCAGAACAGGTCACTTGATGGATTTTCCTGATGCAAAAGAGATAACCAATAAGGAATTGATCACCTCGGATTGTACAGTGCTTATCCCAGCAGCGCTTTCTGATCAGATCGATCTTGAAAATGCAAATAATGTAAAAGCACAAATAATCCTTGAACTTGCAAATGCACCCACATCTAGCGAAGCAAGTCAGGTCCTGCTTGGACGCTCTGTACTGGTGATACCGGATATACTGGCAAATGCCGGCGGTGTTGTTGTTAGTTATTTTGAATGGATACAGAACCTCAATCAGGATTACTGGGAAGAAGAGAAGATCCTCGAAAAGCTAAGAAAAAAGATGATGACAGCTTTTGAAACAGTATATCCAATTTATTGTGAAGAAAAATGCAGTATGAGAAGAGCAGCCCTCCAGCTTTCTATTGAAAGAATACTGGAAGCCGAAAGATTGCGTGGAAATCTTTGAATGTACTATAAAATACTTGCACAAGTATTAAATAAATTTAGTTATGATAAGAGATATAATTAAATAAAATATATATATATACTTGTGCAAAATATCTATCCCGATCAAATTTAGGACATGGAGTTAAGTTGAATTCACTTGATAATATTTCGATCAGAAAAAGACTAACCATTTACATCGTTATTGGAACATTTTTTGTGCTCATAGCATCAAGTTTTCTGATCATATCAACTTCAACGACCCAGCACGAAGAACTTGCATATCAACAAGCTAAAGAGACTGCTGGAAAATATGCAAATCAGTTCAACGGTGATATGGTAAAAAGCCATACCATCGGAAGAACGATAGCATACTCATTGGCAAATGATGTAACACGAGACAGGGATGAAGCCAATCAGGTCCTTCGGGAAATACTCATCCAGAACCCTGAACTCATTGGAGCATATGTCGCTTTTGAACCCGATGCATTCGATGGAAAAGACAAGCAATATGTCAACGCAGCAGGTCATGATCCCACAGGCAGATTCATCCCATACTGGAACAAATTGACCGGCACCATAGAATTAGATCCTTTAAAGAACTACGAAGATCTGGATTATTACTCATCACCTAAATTATTAAAGACCGATATCATCACTGAACCTTACTGGTACAATGATAAAATTATCATCAGCTATTCAACGCCCATATTCTCTGATGGCGAGTTCATAGGGGTCGGCGGTGTTGACGTATCACTGAACGATCTTGACAGTGTGGTCAGCAACATCACGATATTTGAGTCAGGATATGCATTCCTTAGCAGCAACAAAGGGATGATCTTGTCACACCCTACCAATAAAGACTGGATAGGTAACAGATCTCTGGACGAATTCACTGGCAAGATCCATGAAATGTCACAAGATATCGAAGAAGGGAAAAGTGGGCAGATCGAGACGATCGATCCCACCACAGGAAAAGAGGTCATCGCATTTTATGAACCGTTAAAGGAAGGAAACTATTCGTTCGTGCTTGTAGTCCCTAAAGAAGAAATGCTTGCAGGAGTAGTTTCTTTAAGAAATGAACTTGTATCCTTCTCAGCGATCGCAATAATCTTCATGGGAGTCGTTGCGTCCTTGACAGCTAATACAATAAGCAAAAAGCTCGAAGACATTGTAGACGACTTCAAGCAAATTGCAGATTCTGCTTTGAACGGGGATCTCAAGGTCCGAGCAAATACAAATATCTGTGCAGATCTTGAAAATATCCCAATTGGCCTGAACGAACTTCTTAGTACCCTCCAGAGTTCACAAGAACTTAATGAAGAGATGAACAATATCATTGACCATAGTCCGGTAACCGTTTTCAAGTGGAAAAATGAAAAGGGTTGGCCTGTTGAGCTTGTTTCTGAAAATGTCACTCAATTTGGCTACACTGCCAATGATTTCCTCTCAAATACGATCGATTATGCAGACATAATCCATCCTGGTGATATAAGCCGTGTAGAAGACAGACTTGAAGAAAGTCTGAAAAGGAATGTTCCAAATTTCATCAGCCAATACAGGATAATATCAGGATCAGGGGGTCTTCGCTGGGTGGAAGAACAAACCCTGTCCCATAGTGATCAAAGTGGCGAGATCAAACACCTGCATGGAATAATTGTTGACATCACTGAAAGAAAAAAAGCAGATGCTATGTTAATTCAAGCTAAACTGGCTGCTGAGGTTGCAAACAAGACAAAGAGCGAATTTCTGGCAAATATGAGCCATGAGCTAAGGACCCCACTAAATTCGGTCATCGGTTTTTCAGAAATGCTTGCGAGTAAGAAATTTGGTGCGCTCAATGAAAAGCAAGAACGTTATGTAAAGAATATTTCTTCAAGTGGTAGTCATCTTCTTGGTCTTATAAATGACATTCTGAACCTTTCAAAAGTAGAGTCTGGAAAGATGGAGCTTTACTATGAAACGTTCCCGGTAAATGAGATCATCACAAATGTTGTGACCCTATTGAACCCACTTGCAATAGAAAAGAGCCTTGAAATTACTATAGATATCGATGAAAGGCTCTCATTGATAACTGCTGATAAAACAAAGATAAAACAGATACTGTACAACCTATTAAGTAACGCCATTAAATTCACCGACGAGAAAGGCACTATATCTATAAAAGCAATCCTTGATGACGAACTTGTACAGATACGCATAAAAGACAGCGGCATAGGAATAGACAAGAAAGACATCGAAAAGCTCTTCCAAACATTCCAGCAAATAGACTCCGCTGCTTCAAGGAACTATCAGGGCACCGGCCTCGGACTTGCCCTTGTCAAGAGTTTTGTTGAAATGCACGGAGGGAATATATGGGTGGATAGTGAAAAGGGCAAGGGAAGTGTATTCACGTTCACCATTCCGGTAGAAGGGGTATTAGGACAGGATAATGAACAATAATGAATGATTTATCATGCAATCAGCAGAAGACTCCTTCCGCAAGGTGGGTACGTTGAATCTATGATTTAATGTGAGAGGAATGCGTCACTTTGTCTTTTCTTGTCAGCTTCTTACACCTCGTCCACTTCGTGAATATTACGTGTAAGTATGTATATATACAACTGACCCAATTATAAAAATATTCACTGGTTGTGATATTCAAACAACCTATGTACGATATGTCCACCTACAAGGCGAATCAGGTCGTGGATAAAGTGTCGTTGTTGCTCGAAACACGTAAAGCCGAATCGAGATAGGGACGAAGACATAGTAGGGCAGGGACTGCCCCATTTCAAACTCGTGGAGATTCCGGTAGGTAATCAATGAAGCAAGAAGCTCTTTGCGTAAGCTGGGAGCAGTTCACATCACATCCATTACAAATAAATGAACACATGCCTGAAACCAGCCCTCTTGTTGACCATCAGCTGTACATTCTTTCATTGTCCAAAATATTCAAGGACCTTGCAACCGGAATGATGGTATTCATAATTCCATTGTATGTTGCGAACATAGATTCCCTCATCCTTCAGGACATGCCCATAGTGCTCAAAGCAGGTCTTGCAACAACTGTTTTCGGGCTGGCGAATTCCATTTCCCAACCATACATGGGAAGATTGAGCGAACAACTCAATAAAAGGAAAGGTTTTCTGCTCCTCGGATATGCTGTTTTTTCAATTATATGCTATCTTTATTCTGTATCAGAGTCCTTTGAATCGATACTTGTCTTAAGAACAGTTCAGGGAATTGCAATAGGTGCAACAATTCCTGCCATCGTTGCAATGATCACTCATCTTTCAACATCCACAGTAAGAGGTCAGGCCATCGGCATATATTCCACCCTGCGCGGAGCTTCCTTTGGAATTGGTACGCTTGTAGGCGGTGCGGTGGTGACATACTATGGATTTGTGGCAGGGTTCTATGTAAGTGCAGCTCTTGTGATGATAAGTGCATTTATGATCGCTGTCTTCGTGAAAGAGACAAGATCACATGAAGTAGCCACTGTGGAAGTGTCACATGTTGATGATCCGTTCATCATCAGAGTGCTTGCTGTTGCAATGTTCATGATGCTTGTGGGAATAATGCTGATCCTCTCACTTCTTCCTGCATACCAGATAAGACTGGGTGCAAGCGAACTCTTGCTTGGTGTTGCCCTGTCTGCATACGTGATCTCGAGAATAATATTTCAAGTGCCTATCGGGATGTTCTCAGACCGCTTTGGAAGAAAACTACCGATCCTTTGCGGAATATTCTTCAATGCTCTGATAGTTCTTGCCCTTGGTTATGCTCCGGACATTAATTCACTCATATTCTTAAGACTACTTCAGGGAATAGCCATGGCAGCAGTTGAAACCCCGCTACTTGCCCTTGCGGTCGATATTGTAGGAGAGCACAACATCAGCAGTCGGATAAGCACCATCACAAGTGCACAGGCAGCAGGAGTTGCAGTGGGTCCCCTCATCGGCGGAATTTTCGGAGGATATGTCAGCTTTGAAACACCATTCCAGATTAGCAGTTTGATGATAATGATCTCAGGAATAATGGTCTGGTTGGTTTTGAGGAAAAAGAAGGAAACGAGATCATAAAAGCTCGATATCCGTTTTCAAATGTGCTTCAAGTGACCTCAGAACAAGAGGATTTATAGCCACACCTGCCAAACCGATCTCATCCATTACCTTCTCCCATGAAACAGAAGAGAATTCAACAACTGCTTCATGGATACGATTGACATGTTCGATGCATCCATCTATATACCTGTAGGCATCCTCACCTTTCACAAGATCATCCCATGATGATAGAAGTGTCCCGATGTTGTCGAGATCCTTTATCCTTCTGAGAGATGAAAGAACTTGTTCAACATCCTCATATATCGGAATATCACCAACAAGAGGAAGAGCATCTCCCGTGAACAATACGTTGTCAGGAAGTAGCATCAAAGAGATAGAACCTTTAGAGTGTCCCGGAGTGTGCATGACCTTCAAGGAGAGAACATCATCAAGCTCGATGATATCACCATCTTCGAGAATGTCATCGACCTTGACCGGACCACCGGAAATATTCTCAAAACCCGAGACAGAGCGTATTTTTGCCTGAATGTCCGGATGCTCGATCCACTCAACAGCATCCCTGTGAGCTGCTACTTTGCAACCTGTAAGCTCTTTTATTGCAGGAGTGGAACCTGTGTGGTCGGCATGAGAATGCGTCTGGACGATAAGTAATATCTCATCTGGGTCCCTTCCTGTCGCCTTAATATGATCGAAGATGACCTTCTCCGCCCCGGCAACCCCGCAATCTACAAGGCAAATATCACGACCATATATCAGATATGAATGAACAGAACGTTCGATCCGCTCACCAGAATTACCTATCAGGGTAAAAGGTATCTTTATGGCATGAACATGCCTTGTGATCTGCATGAAAGTCTTATTTCTTTGCTACAACAGTTATCCAATTGTCCTCAGGAACCTCATCGATCTCAATAGCTAAAAACCCTGCACTCGTGAGTGCATTCCTGTATTCTTCAGCAGAGTAGATGTTCATTCCCTTTGCAGTATTATAAGGAGAATTACGCTCAGTAAAAAGTTCATGGTCGTACATTTCATTGACGATCAGAAGCGTACCACCTTTTTTGAGAACACGCTTGATCTCCCTTAGACCTTCCTCAAGGTCCGGCCAGAAATAGCAGGTCTCAAATGCGGTCACAAGATCGAATTTATCATACGGGAACGGTAGTTCTGAGACCGAGGACTCCATGATGGTCACACGTCCAAGTTCTACTTCCTTACTGTTGTATTCAGTGGCAAGGTCCACCATATCCTGTGAGTGGTCGATACCATATATCTTGCCCTTTTCTGCAAGTTCTGCAAGGATGCTGACAGCACGACCGCCACCACATCCAACATCAAGTATGTTGGAGTCAGGTTCAACACTAACATGGCTAAGTCCCCATCCCCATAGCTTAAAATGATGTTCGTTCATTTTCAGACCTATCTCCTTGCCTTCTTCCCCTGTTGGTCTGGAATGTACCCTGACCGTTTCCTTGAAATTCATTTTTATCGCTCCTAAAGTAACATTATTAACCGGAATTATATTTGTAAACATATCAATTATTAACTGGAATTGTATTCTTCAGTGCATAAAGGAACCTTTCCCATATAGAATAAATCCTTACCTTCATAGCTGAACACTAAAGGACATACTTGCACCCCGGCATTGACAGCATCCTTGAAAGCCTCTGCGAAATCAGGATCAATACTCTCGTTCGCTTTAAAACATGAAGCAGCTTTTCGGAGAACGATTATCATTATAAGTGCCTCAGATCCGCTTTCCAAGGCTTTCTTTAACTCCCCAACATGCCTTTTCCCCCTTGTAGTGGGAGCATCAGGAAAAGTGGCAGTACTACCATAGATAAGTGTGCACCCTTTTACTTCGACCCATAGTTCAGTATCCCTTTTCTTCAGCAGAAAATCCAGACGGCTATCCCCGAATTTCTGTTCGGGTATGACCTCAAGTATATTTTCAAAACAGGAGCATACTTTATTTGCTATTGCCCATTCAGCTATTTTGCGATGGAATGACGAATTTATCAATATCCAACCGTCATCAGCCTTTGCAGCAATCACATCCCATCCTGTTTTACGCTTGGGATTGGTAGCTTTTCTTAAAAGAAGCCTGTTCCCGGGATAAAGAAGGTCTTCAAGCCTGCCGGGATCATGAATGTGAACTTTCTCCTGAATGATCCCAGAAGAAGAAGAAGAAGTGAAATTGGATGATGGTAAAGTGGATAGGTCCAGCTCCACAATGCCAAGAAACCTATTAGGTCTTGACAGAAGTGTAGCTTCAATATCCCATGGAATCTCCATGACCAGATCATTGTGAACCATCAAAGGACTCCTTAAATATAAGAGAAAAGTTATTGATCATCAGCCACGACACCACCAACAACACCGCCAATGATGGCGAAGACCGCAGTATATACCATTATAGCAATTGTAATAACGATACCTGAACCTGCTAAAATTGCACCGATCACTGGTATTTCGGACATTAGTGCAACAAAGACTCCTGAGATAAGGAATCCAGGCACAGCAAACAACAAGGTCATAAGCAGACCAACCTTGACACCACCAATACAACCTTCTTTTGCCACATATCCACCGATAGCACCGCCAAAAAAAGGCGAGAGTGCATTTAAGACCGGTACCATGTAAAGGACTAACGTACAGATCGATCCTATAATAGCTCCTTTAATAATGTTCATCTAGATACCTTGTTCTGTTATTTAGTATAAATGGAAATGTAGCTATCTATATTGACATCATATTTACATTGTAGCCTATTCTAAAAAAAGGGAAATACAATTAGATTTAACTGTATATGTGCCCGTATTGTATAATTTGCAATGTTTACAGCATTAACGTTTATATACAATGACATCATTGCTCGAAATTACTAGGAAGCATGATTCTTATAACCAAACCCTGTTTGGAATGCTTTTTAGGAAAAACGAATGTACTACCACCACCACTTTGAAACCGACACTGGGCTCTGCTCAGTGCCGGATCCCCCCTCATATTCGGATTGAATTGAATTGTTTTGATCGTATTCATATCCTGATCACAAGGTATCTGGAATTCACTTTGTTTTATGTTGTTTCGGTAATGTGTAGGTAATTGCCATGAAAAGATAGATCATTATGCTTTCTTCTTGAAATATAGCATTTGAATTGTACGAATACATTTTATAAAAATGTCCAATCACAGTGATCCGTGATAAAAATACACTCCAAAAGGCATTGTTCCAAGAGATCAAAGGATCATACTAGAATTTGTTGTTGTATATACAATGCGTATAGATATGCAAGCTGAATTCGCATAATACCCATTCTAAACAACTAACCCCACAATAGAAGCTGCCCAAAGAATATAAGCTTAAAAAACTAATATATCATCCATGAAGAAGCAGATAGATAAAGATTATCACCTTCACATTTTCCATGCTAAACAGTGTGACCCGAAAAAATGTACCGGGAAAAAAATGGCACGTTTTGATCTTGCTCGCATCTTTGACAAAGTACAGAAGATTCCCCGTGGCTCTATTTTACTGGACCCCATGGCAAAGCAGGCATTGTCCCCTGCGGACAAGAACGAAACGAACATCACTGTCCTTGATTGCTCCTGGGAGACAGTGGAAGAGGTATTCCCGCATCTTATGAGATTACATCTACAACATCGTGCTCTTCCCTACCTTGTAGCTACCAATCCAGTCAATTTCGGAAGACCTTTCAAGCTCACATCAGTGGAAGCTTTCGCAGCAGCACTTTATATTCTTGGCAACAAGAAACAGGCTGAAAATATACTTTCAAAGTTCAACTGGGGACATGTGTTCCTTGATATGAACAAAGAGCCACTTGAAGATTATTCTAAAGCCAAGGACAGTAATGAGATCATAAAGATACAAAGCGAATACATGTGAAAAAGCAGAAAATGATTGCTGTTAAACTGGCAATTACACTTTTTATATCGAGATAATAATCCTTTAATAGTATGGTGAAGATATTTTCTATGGGATTATAGTGTGGCGTAGTATCGTTTTGTGACTTACAGAGATCATGGGAGAATATGATGGCTGAAATAGAGATAGACACCCGGGGGGAAACCTGCCCCGTACCTCTTGTAGAATGCCGAAAGGCATTGAGAAAAGCAGAATCCGGCGATGAAGTAACTATTATTGGAACACATCCGGCTTCAAAGAAGGAAATTCCGATGGCTTGTAAGGCACTCGGGCTGGAGATCGTCGACATAAAAGAAGACGATAAAGAGTGGAAGATAAAGATACGAAAATGAAGGGGGAGTATACTTGACCGATAAAACTGTCATAGTAGTCCATAGTGGGGATATGGACAAACTTTACAGTGCCCTTATTATTGGAAATGGTGCACTGGCCATGGGAATGGATGTTTCCATGTATTTTACTTTCTGGGGACTTCAACGATTGAAGAAGGGCGGGCTTGAAAAGGGTCCATTGTCCAAGATGCACATGCTGGGGCTTGGAAAATGGATGATAAAGAAACGGATGAAACAAGCCAATGTTGCATCCCTTGAAAGGCTAATGAACGACTACAAGGAACTTGGGGGAAAGATCCTTGCCTGTGAGATGACCATGGAGATCATGGGAGTAAAGGCAGATGAGCTTCGCAGCGAATGGATCGATGAATATGGCGCAGTTGGTAGTTATATAAACGAAGCAAGAGATGCGCAGATAACACTTTTCATTTAAATCAACTTAAGGAGTGGGGAATAAAATGACTGAATATAAATGCGATGTATGTAATGTTTTTGAATACGATGATGAAAAAGGAAATGCTGAACTTGGAATTGCCCCAGGGACAAAACCAGAGGACTTTCCTGATGACTGGAAATGTCCCATATGTGGTTCAGACAAGAGCCACCAAATACCGGTATGATATTTTTAAGATGATTGAGAGAAGGTGCCGTAAAAATGACGGAATACCGCTGCAATGTCTGTAATGTCTTTGAGTACGATGATACAAGAGGGGACTCGAACACAGAAGTAAAACCGGGAACAAAACCGGAAGATTTTCCTGATGACTGGAGATGTCCAATTTGTGGTGCCGATAAGAACCACCAAATGCCAGCTGAAAAGGAAAAAGTTGAACATGTGACATCCAAAGAGATCGTCACATGTGCTAAATGTGGCACCAAGAGTAAAATAACTGTTTCTGCCCTTGAGGATGTGGATGTTAAAAGTTATCTTGGAGAATGGAAGCGAACAAAGGATGAGTTCGAGACATTCATGGAGGACATCCACAAGATATCGATCACCGGCGAATCGATCATTGAACCCATGAGGACAAAGCAGGATGTGATCTCCTGGAATGATATACTCATAAAAGGTGCACAACTTGCTAAAATACCTCTGAACGAAGATGTGGCAGTGAACACCACTACTACTATCGGACCAAATGCAAAATATCCTCTTGTCATTGAAACACCTGTGTTCATCACACACATGTCCTTCGGTGCCCTCTCAAAGGAAGTGAAACAGGCACTTTCAAAGGGAAGCGCAGCTGTAAGGACAGCAATGTGCTCAGGGGAAGGCGGGATCCTGAAAGAGAATATGGATACTGCATACAAGTATATTTTCGAGTATGTTCCGAACAGATACAGTGTGACGGAAGAGAACCTTAAGAAAGTAGATGCCATCGAAATAAAGATTGGCCAATCTGCCAAACCCGGAATAGGAGGACATCTGCCCGCTGAAAAAGTAACTTCCGAGCTGGCGGATATCAGAGGCTTTCCCGAAGGTACTGACATTGTAAGCCCCGCGAACTTTGACGACATCAAAAACAAGGATGATCTGAAGAAGAAAGTGGAATGGCTCAGGGAAACCTCCGGCGGTAAACCGATAGGAATTAAGATCGCAGCCGGGAACATTGAAGCTGACCTTGAAGTTGCTACTTATGCAAAACCCGATTTCATTACAATTGATGGCAGGCCGGGAGCTACTGCAGCGGCATTGAAGTTTGTCAAGAACTCCACATCCATCCCAACTATTTTCGCACTCTGGCGTGCAAGAAGATACCTGGATGAGAAAGGCATAGAGGATATCTCATTGATCATAACCGGCGGTTTCAGGACCTCACCCGATTATGCAAAGGCCCTTGCATTGGGAGCAGATGCTATTGCAATTGGCACAGCCGCACTTATGGCATGTGCATGCCAGCAATATCGGTTGTGTGATACCGGGAAATGTCCGGTGGGAGTAACAACACAGGACCCGGAACTTCGTTCAAGGCTGAAGATCGATATTTCTGCGAAAAAACTGGAAAATTTCCTGAAGGTCTCTACAAAGGAACTTGAAGCATTCGCAAGACTGACAGGAAATGATGATGTCCATAAACTTAGTATAAACGACCTTTGTACGACAAATTCGGAGATATCAGATCATACCGAAATAGAACACGTCTAAAGAGGAGTTTTAAGACCGTTGTGGGAGGGGGTCATATCCGATTAGAAGAAGACACTTTTGGGGAAATTGAGGTCCCTGAGGACGTATATTATGGACCTCAGACCGTACGGGCAATTAATAATTTCAAAGTAAGCAGACAGAGGCTTCCGCCTTCTTTTATAAGGGCACAGGCAGCCATCAAACTGGCTTCAGCAAGTGCCAATCTTGAAGCTGGTAAGCTTGAACCGGAGATAGCTAAAGCAATAATATCAGCAGCTTTAGAAGTAAGGGAAGGAAAGTTCGATGATCAGTTCGTTGTGGATGTTTTCCAGTCAGGGGCCGGAACCTCACAGAACATGAACGCTAACGAGGTCATTGCAAATCGGGCCCTTGAAATAATGGGATATGAGAAGGGACTATATGACATCATTCATCCCAATGACCATGTGAATATGTCACAGTCATCCAATGATACCACACATACTGCAATACATATCGCAGCCGTTGAGACGATGAACGCAGAACTGATGCCTGCACTTGTTGATATGTTGACGGTCTTTTCGGAAAAATCTGCTGAGTTCATGGATGTTGTCAAACCCGGCAGAACACACCTTCAGGATGCAGTTCCTGTGACACTGGGACAGGAATTCTCAGGATATGCACGTATGCTGGAACTTGGGATCAAACGCCTGGAAAGGTCTGTCGAAGGCCTTCAGGAGTTGAACATGGGTGGCACGGCTGTCGGTACCGGGCTGAACATACCTGAGAATTTTAGCAATATCGCTATTCGAGAGGTCAGAGCGATCACCGGACAGGACTTCAGTCTTACAGGAAATCCTTTTGAAGCAACCCAAGCAGCGGAAGCCATTCTGGGAGCGTCAGCATCCCTGCGCAGCATTGCGGTCAGCCTGATAAAGATAGCGAACGACCTCCGGCTTCTTTCAAGCGGACCCCGAACCGGAATAGGAGAGATAAATTTACCTGCGGTACAACCCGGTTCCTCCATCATGCCCGGGAAGGTCAATCCGGTAATGGCAGAGATGTTGAACATGACATGTTTTCAGATAATCGGCAATGATTCCGCCATAATGATGGCAGCTCAGGGAGGACAGTTCGAGCTGAACGTGTTCACACCCCTGTTGGCATACGACCTCCTCAATTCCATAGAGATACTCACAGGCGCTACCACTTCTTTTACAGAACGCTGCCTTCGGGGGATTACTGTGAACAGAGATAGGTGTGAAGAACTGTCAAAGCAGAGCCTTGCTCTTGTCACCATACTTGCCACAAGGATAGGGTACGAAGAAGCCGCAAATATCGCACACATTGCACACGTTGGGGGTAAGACCATAATCGAAACTGTAAAAGATATGAGAATAATGGATGAAAAGGATGCAGAAGAGCTGCTTGACCCATTGAAGATGACCGGGGTGAAACCATGATAACACACGACACAATTGTGATCGGAGGAGGACTCTCAGGACTTCGGGCAGCCATCGAACTTCACGACAAGGGCGTGGATGTTGCGATCATATCAAAAGTACCTCCCATACGCAGCCACTCAGGTGCTGCACAGGGTGGTATCAATGCATCGCTTGGAATGGACGATAGCTGGGAATCCCATGCATTCGATACCATAAAGGGAAGTGATTATCTCGCAGACCAGGATACTGTGGAAATACTTACAAAGGAAGCACCTGACAGGGTCCTTGAGATGGAACATTGGGGTACCAATTTTTCAAGGAAAGAAGACGGTACGATCGCACAGCGGCCTTTTGGAGGCGCCGGATTTCCCAGAACATGCTATGCAGGGGACAGGACCGGACATAACCTGTTACATAGCCTTCATGAACAGGTAACAAAAAGGAATATCAAAGTCTACAAGGAATGGCTTGTAACGCGACTGGTCATCGATGATAACAGATGCATCGGAGCCATAGCCATGAACCTGTTCGATTCAGAACTGGAGATATTCAAGGCAAAGGCAACTTTACTGGCAACAGGTGGTTACGGACGTATCTATAAGCGTTCGACAAATGCGCTGATCAACAAAGGGCATGGTATAAGTCTTGCATATCGCGCGGGAATTCCATTGCAGGATATGGAATTCGTACAGTTCCACCCCACAACATTACTAGGTACTAATATATTGATAACAGAAGGCGCAAGGGGAGAAGGTGGCTACCTTTATAACAAGGACCATGAAAGGTTCATGAAAAGATATGCTGAAAATTCCATGGAATTAGCCCCAAGGGACATCGTTGCAAGGTCGATACAGCAGGAGATCGATGAGGGCAGGGGATTCCCCGAAGGGTATGTGGAGCTTGACATTACACATATTGGGAAAAAGCTCATAGAGGAACGTTTACCCGGAATTCGCCAGATAAGCATCGATTTTGCCGGAGTAGATCCTGTTGAAAAGCCTATTCCAGTGCAACCGGGACAACATTATTCAATGGGAGGAGTGAGTTCCGATAAAGATGGATGCACTCCCGCAAACGGGCTTTATGCTGTTGGCGAATGTGCCTGCATAAGCGTCCATGGTGCAAATCGTCTGGGAGGTAATTCCCTTCTTGATACAGTGGTATTCGGAAGAAGGGCCGGAGTGCATGCTGCGAACTACATCAGCACTATTGATGCTCCAAACGATGAGATGCTTGAAGATGCCCTTGAAAGTGAAAAAATGAACATCTCCGAGCTTATGGGGGACAGTGAGGAAAGTTATGCGGATATAAAGGATAGTCTCAGGAAGAACATGCAGGAGAACGTGGGGGTTTTCCGAGAGCGTGAAAAACTTGAAAAGGCGGTTGTTAAGATAAAAGAACTTGAGGTCCAGGCAAGATCATTGAGAGTAAAGACACTTTCAAAGCAGTTCAATCTTGAACTTCTCAATGCCATCGAGCTTAGAGGAATGCTGGACCTTGCCCACACGATCGCACTAGGTGCATTGGTGCGTGAGGAAAGCAGGGGAGCACATTACAGAACGGATCATCTGGAAAGGGATGATGCTAACTGGATGAAGCATACTCTTGCGTATTTTACGCAGGATGGACCAAGATTAGAGTATAAGGATGTCACTATTACAACGTTCCAGCCAAAAAAGAGGGAGTACTGATGATAACGCTCAAGGTCAAGAGACAGGAAGAGGAAAATGTCTGGTATCAGGAATATGAAGTTGAGGACAGACCCGGGATGACCGTTCTTGAAGCATTGTTCTACGCACAGGAAAAGCTTGATACGAGTCTGACATTCCGATATGCATGCAGAGGTGCTGTCTGCGGTAGCTGCAGTATGCTGATCAACCGTATTCCAAGACTTGCCTGTAAAATGCAGATCTCTGAGATGAGAAAGGAACCAACAAATGAAGGGAATCTGGAAGTTCTTATCACTAACAAAAAGACGGAGATAGATAATAGTGTCATCCTGATAGAACCATTGCCTAACCTGAGAGTTATAAGGGACCTCGTGGTAGATATGGAACCTTTCTATTCGCTTGTTGAAGATATAAAGCCCTGGCTTGAGATGAAGGAAAATGTACCGGAAAAAGAGAATCTCATGGACAGGGATACCCAGGTAAAGATCGAGCAATATACCAATTGTATCCTATGTGCACTCTGCCATGGTTCATGTCCCGTTGCAGCTAAGGATAAACAGTATTATGGGCCTGCTGCACTCGCAAAAGCATGGAGGTTCTATCTTGACCCAAGGGAGAACGAGGAAAGTAAGCAGGAACGCCTTGCCATAGTTGATTCGGAATCAGGAGTGTGGGGTTGTGATACCGTGTACAAATGTGTTGCTGTTTGTCCGAAAAAGGTCGCACCGACCCTTGCAATAAATGAGCTTCGAGGCAGGATCGAGGATAAGAAAGAAAAAGGGGCAAAGTGATGGAATAAGAAGATATGGCCCTTGTAACCGTACAAAAGGGCCATAAAGAACATCAAAAGACAAATATATATTAGATTCAATGTGCTCAGAGGCTTTAAGATATCCATATTAATGTTTGTGACACAAACGTTTTTATGATATAAAGATTTTCAACTACTATTATTTCCCTTATACCATTATAATATACTGCAACATAATTATAGCAGCAGTTACAAATACGTATTCACAATAACCATACTGGAGTTTTCGATGCATCTTATCATAGCGGAAAAACACATTGCAGCCAAAAGGATAGCAAAGATCCTGGCCCCGAAGGAACCAAAGCAGGTACGTGTCAGTGGAATGGATACGTTCGAATATAAAAACCCTGACGCAGAGGACAGAACAGTCGTAATGGGACTTAGCGGACATATCGTACAGCTCGATTTTCCAAAAGCCTATAACAACTGGCAGAAAGTCGATGCAAATGAACTTATCGATGCTGAGGTAATTACTACACCCACTCATGTGAAGATAGTGGCAGCCCTCAGGAAACTAGGAAAAGAAGCTACGCATGTTACCATTGCTACTGACTACGACCGTGAAGGAGAGCTTATTGGTGTCGAAGCACTGAACATTATAAGGAAAGTGAACCCTGATGTTGAGTTCGATCGTGTTTTTTATAGTGCCATAACCAAGACGGAGATAGAAGGAGCTTTTGCGAACCCTGCTTCAATTGATTTCGATCTTGCTGATGCGGGCCATTCCAGACAGATCATCGACCTTGTATGGGGAGCTTCCCTTACAAGATACCTTTCCATTTCAGCAGGCAGGCTGGGAAAGCTTTTCCTGTCAGTGGGAAGAGTGCAGTCACCAACCCTTGCGTTGATAGTGGATAAGGAAAAGGAAAGGCAAGCGTTCGTATCTAAACCTTACTGGGAGGTCAATGCGATCCTTAAGGATAGCGACGATGTAATGGTCAATGTACAGCACAAGAACTCCAAGTTCTGGGAAAAGGAAGAAGCTGATGCGGTAATGGAAGTGGTCGGAGATAAAGCATCCGTATCATCCGTGGAAAGTTCGAAGAAGATAGACAAGGTTCCAACTCCTTTCAATACTACAGAATTCATCGGTGCTGCAAGTTCCATCGGTTTTACAGCATCCAATGCCATGAGGATAGCAGAATCCCTCTACACTAATGGTTTCATTTCATATCCAAGGACGGACAATACTGTTTATCCTGCATCCATCGACCTGAGGGCACAGATAGAGATATTCAGTAAAGGTCCTTTCAAGGAATATGCCCAAAAATTGCTTGCTAAAGATGAACTTGTGCCTACGCGTGGTAAAAAAGAGACCACCGACCACCCCCCTATCTATCCTGCATCCCTTGCAAAGAAAAGTGAACTTAATGAGCAGGAGTGGAAACTTTACGAGCTGGTGATTAGAAGATTCTTCGCCACCTTTGCAGATGAAGCTGTATGGGAGACCATGAAGGTCAGGTTCGACATCTCTGGCGAGGAGTTCAAGGCTAACGGTGCAAGACTTGTGCACCAGGGATGGAGATGGTACTACCCATACAATGCCCCGCAGGACAGGCTTCTTCCGGCACTTTCTGAAGGAGATGTCCTTGATGTGACCGACAAAGAAATGCTGGACAAGGAAACTCAGCCACCTGGAAGGTATGGGCAGGGGCGTCTGATAAAGCTCATGGAAGACCTTGGTCTGGGTACAAAGGCCACACGCCATGAGATCATCAGTAAACTGTATTCAAGGGCATACGTCCACGGAAATCCGCTTCAGCCTACCAAGACATCCTTTGCTGTGATCGAGGCCCTTGAGAAGTATGCACCGACCATTACCAAGCATGACATGACCAGTCAGCTTGAAGAGGATATGGATAGTATCGCTGAAGGGAAAGTTAAAGAAGAGAATGTTCTGAAAGAATCAAGAACGATGCTTCATGAAGTGTTTACAGAGCTCGCCAATAACAGTGAAAATATATCGGAATCCCTGCGTGCAGGCCTCCGCGAAGATAAAGTAATAGGAGAGTGTTCCGAATGCGGTTCGAAGCTCATGGTCAGAAGATCGAAGAGAGGATCCCGTTTTATCGGTTGTAATGGATATCCGGATTGTAATTTCTCACTTCCACTTCCAAAGAGCGGACAGATCATCGTTACTGAAAAGGTATGTGAAGAGCATGGAATTAATCATGTGAAGATAATCAATCCCGGAAAACGTCCATGGGACCTAGGGTGTCCGCAGTGTAATTTCATTGAGTGGAAGAAGACGCAGGAAGAAGAAAAGGCCAAGCAGCCAAAGGTTCCCATTCCTGATAAGATCACGGATGTTCCGGGTATCGGGAAGGTCACTGCTGAAAAACTTAAAAATGCAGAGATCAATACTATTGATGAGCTCAGGCAAGCAAATGCCATTGAGCTTTCAAAAATCACAAGCCTACCTGCAGGTAAGATCATGAAATGGCAGGAACTTGTTACATAAAACTATAAAAGAGGGGGATAAAAGTGAAACTCGGATTCAAAGGTGGATGTAGGGAAGTCGGACGTTCCGCACTTCTTGTGAATGATGAGATACTTGTGGATTATGGGATGAAACCGGGAGAGGAGCCACTTTACCCGGTGGATTATGTACACCCTAAAGCTGTTCTTATTTCGCATGGACATCTTGACCACTGCGGTGCCGTTCCTAATCTGATGGATATGCAACCCGAGATCTTCATGACACCACCGACAGCTGATCTTGCACATATACTTGCAAAGGACACTCTGAAAATTGCAGAGAGGGAAGGAACACCCATAGCATTTGACGAACGGGAGATCCAACAAATGGTGCTGAACACCAACACTGTCGATACAGGTGTGGAGTTCCATACACATGGATATACAGCCCAGTTCTACAATGCAGGCCATATTCCAGGCTCATCGGCGATCTATCTTGAAAAGGATGGAAAAAGCATTGTATATACTGGCGATATCAGTACACAAGAGACATATCTGGTCCCATCAGCAGATGAATTGCCAAAAGCAGATGCACTTATCACTGAAAGCACATATTTTGGAGAAGACCATCCTACGAGAAAGGAAACTGAAAGGGAGTTCATCGATTCACTCAGGGATACCATCGACCTTGGCGGCAATGTCATTATTCCTGCCTTTGCCATTGGCAGAACACAGGAAGTCCTGATGATGTTGAGCGATAACGGCATTCCTGCCTATGTGGATGGCATGGGAGTAAGGATCTACAAGCTTCTTATGAATCATCCAGAATACCTGAAAGAACCAGAAAAACTTAAGCGTGCTTTTGATAATGCTACAATTGTCAAAGGGCGTAAGAGAGAAAATATACCACTTAACGGTACAGTTATCGTTACGACTGCTGGAATGCTCAATGGCGGGCCTGTTCTTCATTATATAAACAGGCTTTACAAGGACCCGAAGTCCAAGATAATGCTTACCGGATATCAGGTCGAAGGTACCAACGGAAGAATGGCACTCGATACCGGTAATATCGATAATGATGGCGTTTTACAGAATCTACGCATGAAGATCGAACAATATGATTTCTCTGCACATTCAGGTGATAAAGAGCTAAAAGCCATGGTCAAGGAGTTCTGCGACAAGGGTGGAGAAAAAGTATTTACGATGCATGGTGAAAATACTGAGCAGTTCGCACAATGGGTGACGGATGAGATCGGTGTTGAGGGTCACGCGCCTGCCAATGGCGAAGACATCACCATTTAATTTTATTATGCCACTTTTGAAAGTGGCAATCTTTTTTTAGATCATGATCGACTTACCTAAAAAATGAGGAAAAGTGATCGTATAGAAATTGAAAAAGAAGAAAAAGGAAATAACAGCTTCTAATATACCCCGCCAAATAATATTTCGTATCGGATCGATCAAAGGAGGTATGGGAAATTGAAAGGAACTGTATTATTTTACGGGAATCCTTATAAATGCCTGTCCTGAACTTGAAAAGAAACCATTTTGTTCCTTTTCGTTTATAAGCATAGCAGCATATTCATCTTCATCTTTCTTTGAGCTCTCTTTATTCCTCATTTTATCCCCTCTATTTTAAGCAGATAGACTGCAATCAGAGAATCACACCATAATCCCCATCATAATAATCATTATACTGTGAGCACTACATAAGCCTTATGGCTGCATATTAAAAAAACAAGACCATCAAACAACATAAAAACAAAGTTATGGACAACCTAAAGAAACTAAAAATAGAGAATATGAACAAAATTATCAATAAAGATCGAATTGACCCAGGTCTTCAAGAGTATTAATATTAATAAGGCTCTTAAGCTGAGGATCGAATTCTTTTAGCAGCTCGATGTTGACCTTTACAACATCATCCAGCTCAAAGACTGGTGCCAGTATAAATTTTCTGTTCGACCGTATGGAACTTTCTATCAGAGGCAACAGCGGCTCAACGCGGTAGACACCGCACAAAGGCTCCATTGAACCATCGTTGTGCAAAGGAATCGCAGCATCATGCCCTTCTGCACAATGGAACATAAACTTCACGACCTCTTTATCAATGAAAGGCATATCGCATGCCGTTACAAAAATGTATTCGCCTTTCGCCATTTTAAATCCTTCAAGCATACCGGCAAGCGGACCTACGTTCTGATAGGTATCGAACACCATTTCCTTGCCACGGGCATCGTCTGCAAGCTCCTGTGCCTGCCCCTCATCCCTTACAGAAACAATGACTTCATCCACGATACACTCGAGTATGCCAATTGTACGCTCAAGCAAAGACCCGTCACTACACCTTATAAGTGATTTTTCCACATTCCCAAGGCGCCTGCCACGCCCACCTGCAAGAATCAATGCTGATAAGCTCATCAGAACCTAATTTGAAATATTAGTACATATAAGTAAGCCTGAAAACAGAAAACATTAAGTTCAAAAATATCATATGTAGATATATGATCATAAATCCAGAATCCGAGAATATCGAAGTGATGGCAAAGATGATATTGACCGCAGCAAGAACAGCTCCAAAAGCAAAGGGGAAGGACAGCATTGTTACCGGGCTTCTGGAACCATCCGACATAAAGATACTTGCAGACTCGATGGATGCAATGGCAGAAAGTAAAGGAAAAGGATTTGGGTTCTTCAACCTTAATGCTCAAAATGTCAGGGATGCAGATGCAGTAATACTCATCGGCCTTAAGACATCAGAGCCAAGCGGATTGAACTGTGGAGCATGCGGTTTTTCCACATGCAAAGAAATGATAGAGCAGACATTGGTAAAAGCCGATTTTAACGGACCAAAATGTGCCTTCAAGTACATTGACCTCGGGATCGCACTGGGAAGTGCAGCAGCGAAAGCAAAGGACCTTTGCATCGACAACCGTATAATGTACACCATTGGAGCAGGTGCATTGGCAGCGGGATTGATAGATGCCGATATTGTATGCGGAATACCGCTGAGCGTGAAAGGAAAGAACATATTCTTTGACAGGAAATGAACTTGCATAAGGAGGAGGTCAGGTGAGACCTCTGCGCCTGATCCGGCCCACAGAACCCGGAGTTGGCGTGACATCCGTACCAATGACCGCAGGTTTCCCATATTCAGCAATAAGTTTGACAACCTCATCATGAGAAATGCCACGGATACTTTTCAAAAGCAGAAGCTCACCATCAAACGAGAGTATAGCTATTCCCACAGTGGTGCCAGGGTCGATACCCACAATTGTGGGACGCCTTATAGCCTTTGATAAAGGAGTATACTGGACCTTATCACACACCACGCTGCTGACACGGATCTGGGCATCCGCAGTTGAACCGGAACCAACCGGCACCTG